>PNOG01000001.1 GCA_013824685.1 Coprothermobacter sp.
CCTGGAGAGGAGTAGCCGACTTGAAGCTGTCTGAAGTTCTTGAGATTACCGGAGCAATGTGTGTCGTGGGTGAGCAGTTGGACACTATTGAGGTGAACCATGCGTTTGCTTCAGACCTCATGAGTGATGTACTTGCCATGAGTCGTCCCGATACGCTGCTCATCACTGGGTTGACTACTCCTCAGATCATTCGAACGGCACAAATGCTTGACCTGCCAGCCATCCTCGTGGTAAGAGGCAAGGATGTGCCTCAGGATGTCGCTGATTTGGCACGCACGACAGGCATTGTCGTTCTGGCGACACACGACATCATGTACGTGACGTCGGGCAAGCTCTATGTCCGAGGTCTCTCTGGATAGTAGATGTCCCTTGAGCAGAGCGTAGAAGCACTGCGGTATCTGGGGCTGTTCACCAGTCTGGACGCTTCCAGCGTCATGTCTACCTCAGTGCATGCCCTTCATCCTGAGGATCGTGTTGCAGCAGCCCGCACTCTCATGCGGGAAAAGTCGATTTCCGGAGTGCCCATCGTCGATGCCGACTTTCGGTTGGTGGGGATCATTTCGGTGTCGAAGATCATTGAGGCGCTTGCCGACGGGCGTCTGGCCGACTCTGTCGATTCAGTGATGACACGCGATGTCATCTCTCTGCACGCTTATGACACCTTTGAGACCATCCTGTCCTGTTTCCAGCGCTTCAAGTTCGGGCGTTTCCCGGTAATCGAGGAAGACGGCAAGCTGGTTGGCATGATCACGGACACCGACGTCCTGTCGGCGATTATTCGCAGCTTCTACTCGGTGTACGTCCACGACCAGCGACGCACGGTGACCCTCGGCAGCTTCTCGGCCCTCTCGAAAGAGTTCGAGAACAGTGCAGACTTTGTGTATGACATCAGCAGTACGGGACTTGAGAATGCTGGCGAAGGCTCAGCTCGGCTCAAGGCGTTCCTCCAGAGCAAGGGTTTCGGCGAGTCCGTCGTTCGACGGGCGAGCGTCTGCGCCTACGAAGCGGAGATAAACGTTTGTATCCATGCGGGAGGAAAGGGTTCACTGCGGGCCATTGCTCGCAATGGTGAGATCATAGTGCGCGTCGAAGATGAGGGACCCGGAATCGAGAACATCGATCTTGCGATGAAGGAAGGCTGGTCTACCGCGACCGATGCAATCAGGGAGCTGGGGTTTGGTGCGGGCATGGGTCTGCCGAACATCCGTCGGTTCTCCGACCACCTCGTGATTATCTCGGGCAAGGACAAGTCCACCAAGGTTGAGATGATCTTCCTGGCTGACAAGGAATAGGAGGCAATATGACAGTCCATGACGTCATCGAGTCGCTGGGTGCGGAGGTCGCAGTCGATGGTGATACAACGCGGCTGGTAACGTCAGGGTATGCCTGCGACCTGCTCTCCGAAGTCATCGCCAAGGCTGCTCCAGGATCGGCTTGGGCGACCATCCAGACGCACATCAATGTCATCGCCGTAGCAGCGATGGTCGGCATCAGCATCGTTATCGTCTGCGAGGGGCGAACCTGCGAGTTCGACGTGGTTGAGCGAGCCGCAAAGGAACACCTGACGATCCTTTATTCCAGGGATTCAGCGTATATCGTTTCCGGAAAGCTCTACGCCCTTGGGCTGAGGTAGCTCATGCTGGAGGTAGCCGGTGACCTGCACCTGCATTCGTGTCTGTCGCCGTGTGCGGATATCACGATGCTGCCGGGCGAGGTGGCTGGGCGGCTCGCTGCGCGCGGGATACGAGTTGCCTCTCTGACCGACCACAATGCTGCGTGCAACGTGCCTGCATTTCAGCGGGCATTCCAGCGGGTTGGCATCCTGCTCGTGCCAGGGATGGAAGCTACCACTGCGGAGGAAGTCCACCTGCTCTGCTATTTCGAGACGATGGATGCCCTCTGGAAATTCAGTCGCAGACTGCTGGCATCATACCCGCGCATCGTCAACGATCCTGAACGTTTTGGCTATCAGCTTGTCTGTAATGAACGCGACGAGTTTGTAGGCCAGTTTCCCTTCCTGCTGTCCATGGCAAGTCTGCTGAGTCTCGAGGAACTCAGAGGGCTTGTCGAACAGTTGGGCGGTGTCGTCGTGCCGAGCCATCTGGACCGCCGATACGGACTTCTGTACCAGCTGGGGATGGTGACATCAGACATGGAGTTTCCCACGTATGAGGTCGCCCATAAGGTCAACATCGAGAGAATCGCGGCACAGCTTCCTGGTCATCCGCAGTTCGTCTCGAACAGCGATGCTCACAACCTTGATTCCATAAGTCCTCCCCGGTATGTCTTCGAGATCGAGGAGTTGAGTGTTCATGAAGTACTCGTGGCTCTTCGACATGAGAATGGAAGAGGTGTAAGGCTCCTATGAGGACGATAGCAGACCATATCCTGGACATTGCCTCCAACAGTGTGACGGCCGGAGCCACTCAAATATGGCTCGACATCGACCAGGATCCGGCAAAACATCTGCTCGTTTTCTCGGTTCGGGACAACGGGTGTGGGATGGATGCCGATATTCGCACACGTGTGTTTAATCCGTTCTTCACCACGCGGCCGCACAACATCAGGAGGTTCGGTCTTGGATTGCCATTCCTCAAGGAAAACACAGAGTTGACCGGTGGAGGGGTCGATCTATGGAGTGTCTCGGGTGAGGGAACAACACTCGGGGCAACCTTTCATACGGACCACATTGACTGTCTGCCGTTTGGAGACCTGGCATCGACCATTTTTGCTCTGCTCATTGCTGACGGCGCAGTGCGGTGGCATATCCACCGCTCAGAAGGAAATCTGACATATGCTGTTGATACCGAGGAGCTACGAGCAGTCTTCTCGTCGGAAGAGATGTCTGACCCCCGAGCGCAGTTGCTGCTTCTGGAGTTCTTGCGCGATCAGGAGCGCGATGTGGTCCAGGACAATGGTCGCGCATCTGGGCAGGACGGTATGTGAGGGTACTGGTGATGACGAACTACAGATTGGGAGACATATCAAAGGCGACTGTTTCGCGCATGGCCATGTATCTGCGCTGTCTCACATACCTTGAGCAGCAAGGAGCGTCGACACTCTCATCGCGGGAGCTGGCTTCGCTGACCGGTGTGAGCGCCGAACAGGTGAGACAGGACTTGTCAGTCTTCGGTCGATTTGGCAAACGTGGCACCGGGTACGATGTCGTTCGACTGAAGGCCGAAGTCGAAGCCATCTTCGGGCGTGGTGTCGAACGGTGGAAGTGCTGTATCGTGGGTGTAGGCTCTCTTGGCACAGCGCTCATTGCCAGTCGCACAGTTCAGAAGTGGGGATTCAGGTATGTTGCAGCGTTTGATACGGACCCCCGCAAGATTGGAACGCGCGTAGAGCGCATCCCCGTGTACTCCGTTGATGAGTTGAAAACTGTCGTCCGCCGCGAACACATCGCTATCGGGGTTATCGCTGTTCCTGCATCCGGGGCCCGAACCGTCGCCCGAATCCTCTGCGAGGCGGGCATTCGAGGCATCCTCAACTTTGCTCCGCAGAATGTCAAGGTGCCGGAAAAAGTCCCAGTGCTCTCGGTGGATCTTTCACAAGAATTCCTCAAGCTTTCGTTCTACATCCAGAGTGCAGAGCAGCGGGCGCGGGAGGAGCAGGCCCAGATCGATGCCGCGTCACACAGCGAGTAGCGGCGCTTTTAGGGCACTACTCGTTCTGGGTGTGAGTAGACATTCATACGTCCGGCTCGCACAAAGGCGACAACGGTGACTCCAACCCTTTCCGCAAGAGCGATTGCCTGAGCAGTCGTGGCACTCCTCGAGGCCAATACCGGTATCCCGACACGGGATGCCTGGGCAACTGCTTGGGCTGGAATACGCCCCGTTCCCATGAGGACTGCCTCTCTGAGATTCCAGGAGTGCATGAGAGCGTACCCGATGACCTTGTCGAGTGCCGTGTGACGACTAATGTCTTCACAGCTGAAAACATGCTCTCCCTGTGCGATAAGGCGGCATTCGCCCTCTTGGTCAGGCGCGACTTCTTACGGGCACCGGTGTTCCTGTGGACAATGCCCTTCTGAGCGAGTTTGTCGAGCTGCTTCACGGCGTCGACGAATTTCTCGGGGGCATAATCGGACTTGTGAGCCATGTCCAGGGCAAGTCTTATCTTGGCTGTATGCTCGGTGTTGTATGCCGTCCGTGTCTTGGTCTTGCGGACGTCGCCAACAGAAGATCTCTTGATTGGCATAAAACTCTCCTTTGTCTCTTCGGAACTTGTCATGCTTACCGTACCCATTTTCCCGTGATGTCAATGATTGAAGGGCCCCTGCTTATATGATGAATGAGCCGTTTTGTTCGTCATGTTGCGAACTGCAGGATTCCTATACTGTGAACGGACTAGCGCAGGCCTTTGGATGTGGCATGCAA
Source organism: Coprothermobacter sp. (assembly GCA_013824685.1). NCBI lineage: Bacteria > Pseudomonadati > Coprothermobacterota > Coprothermobacteria > Coprothermobacterales > Coprothermobacteraceae > Coprothermobacter > Coprothermobacter sp. The sequence goes on from PNOG01000001.1 coordinate 4,386, forward strand.
CGGGCATAGAAGGTTGACTCCTGTCCGTGCTGCCATAGAATTCACATGGTTCGCCTGTGGTCGGGTGGGTTTGTTGGACATGCGCCGGCTCATTCTGTGTATTCAGCGAACGTCAGCAGTTAGCACCATTTTGAGTCAGTGGCGTGGGAAAGGAGACAGCATGGGGCGTTTGTCACCCGAATCGGTCGATGACCTGGTTGTTGCAGCCGGGAAACCTGAGGAACGCCGATAGGTCATGAGGACAGAGTCAGTAGCTGGCGTCGGCTTGTCCAGGGAGACGACAAGAGAGCGCAGGTGCCGCTCATGAACCTTGTTGTCCTTGCAGGTGGCCGTAGTCGGCGAATGGGATTGCCGAAGTACTGCCTTTCTCTTGCAGGTATCCCCCTCTACGAATACCCCTTGCGTCGGCTTGGTGCGCTGTACCAGCGCCACATTATCGTCGAGAACAAGGGTCTCATACCTGTAGACGGCAAGCCGAAGCGACTGGTTGTCGGCGACCTTGTTGCTGATGCAGGACCTCTGGGTGGTATCTACAGTGGACTCCGGGCATCAGATGCGGAACTGAACATGGTGGTCGGTGCCGACATGCCGTTTGTCTCTTCTTCATTGGCCCAGGCGATGGGAAAGCGCGCGCGCGCGCAGGACTTGGACATCCTTGTTCCCAACATCGATGGTCTTCTTGAGCCGTTGTTCGCCATCTATTCTTCTCGGGTCGCCAACGTCGCAGCCGAACTGCTGGCATCGGGGATTCGTTCTGTTCGGGAACTCTTTCGCAATGAGTCGTTGCGCATCGGCTTCATTGACCGGGCCTCTGGCATGCAATACGATGAACGGTTAATGTCTTTCTTCAACGTGAACACACCGGACGATCTCATTATGGCACAACTGATGATGCGTGCGGGTGAAAAGTCGATAGAGGAGGAACGTGTATGCGGATGAACTTGGAAGACCGACTGAAAGAGAACCCCGAGTTGAAGAGGCAGTTTGGCGAACTTGACGTGTACATCGATGAGAAAGCAAGTCAACAGGGAAGCCTCATCAACGTCATGCACCGCGCCCAGGAGATTTTTGGTTACCTCCCAGACGATGTACTCGATTATGTATCGATAAGGCTCCACGTGCCACGCTCGACCGTGTACGGCGTAGTGACGTTCTACCATTTCTTCAGTCGCGTTCCAAAGGGACGACATACGGTGAGTGTGTGCCTCGGGACTGCGTGCTACGTGCGCGGTGGCAACACTGTGTATGATAAGGTCATGAAGACACTGGGCATCAAAGCCGGGGAGACATCACGGGACGGGCGTTTCTCGCTCGACCTGGTGCGCTGTGTCGGAGCCTGTGGCCTTGCTCCCGTCATCGTCATCGACAAAGACACATATGGCCGTATGACACCGGACAGAGTCATCACCTTACTGAACAAGTACGCATAACCCTGGAAACAGAGGAGGAGACAGTGAAGTCACTGGAAGAACTGAAGCGTATCAAGGAGCAGACTCTCAAGGACATGGACCTTCGCCAGGCCAAGGACCGTGGCAAGGTCGTTGTTGCCATGGGTACGTGCGGAATTGCGGCTGGGGCAAAGGACGCCCTCATGGCTGTCATTGAAGAACTGGAAAAAGCCGACATCCATGATGTCCAAGTTGTGCAGTCTGGCTGCATGGGTCTGTGCGACAGGGAACCGACGGTCGAAGTATCGATGAAAGACCAGCCCAGTGTCGTTTATGGAGATGTCAACGAGGCGAATGCCCGCCGAATCGTCCACGAACACGTCCAAGGTGGCCATATCGTGGCCGAATTGGTCATCAAACGGGGGAACATTTAGCCGGAAAGGGAGACGGGAAAACGCAATGATACGAAATCAGCTATTGGTCTGTGCGGGTGGCGCCTGCATCACAAGTGGTGAAAGAAGCGTCAAGGACGTCCTTGTCGAAGAGCTGGCGAAGAACAACATCCAGGATGAGGTTCAGATCATCGAGACGGGCTGCATGGGAGCATGCGACCTGGGTCCGATTGTTGTCGTCTACCCGGAAGGGACGTTCTACCAGAAGGTCAGTGTGCAGAACGCAGGCCTCATCGTCAGTGAGCATCTCGTCAAGGGACGTACTGTGTCTGAGTTGCTGTATCATGGGACTGCAAGCGAAAAGAAGGCTCAGACAAGTGAGGAAATACCTTTCTATACACGCCAGGTGAAGCGGGTGTTGCGCAACTGCGGTGTGATAGATCCACTTTCGATCGAGGAATATATAGCCCGTGACGGCTATTTTGGTCTTGGCACCGCCTTGGAGATGAGTCCGGACGACATCATCGAGATGGTGCTGGATTCTGGATTGCGTGGGCGTGGTGGAGCCGGGTTTCCTGCGGGAATCAAGTGGAAGGCGGCGAAGGAGGCAACAGGCTCTCCGAAGTACGTCGTCTGCAATGGCGATGAAGGAGATCCAGGGGCTTTCATGGACCGCAGCGTGCTTGAGGGCGACCCACACTCGGTCGTCGAGGCGATGGTCATCGCAGGGTACGCTATCGGGGCCGCAACTGGCTATGTGTATGTGCGTGCGGAGTATCCCCTTGCCATAGAGCGTTTCGACCACGCACTCAAGAAAGCACGTGAGTATGGGTTCCTTGGGCAGAACATCCTTAGCAGTGGATTCGACTTCGATATCGAGATTCGCATCGGCGCGGGGGCATTTGTCTGCGGCGAGGAGACCGCACTCCTCCGGTCCATCGAGGGGAAGAGAGGGATGCCCAGTCTGAAGCCTCCCTTCCCAGCTCAGGAAGGCTTGTGGGGCAAGCCGACGCTCATCAACAATGTGGAGACATATGCCAACGTCGCCCCCATTCTGATCAACGGGGCAGACTGGTTCCGCAGTGTCGGGACGCTCAAGAGTCCCGGCACCAAAGTTTTCGCTCTGGCCGGGAAGGTCCAGAACACGGGTCTTGTCGAGGTACCCATGGGAACGACGCTCCGTGAGCTGATCTTTGACATCGGTGGCGGAATCCCTGACGGCAAGAAGTTCAAGGGTGCCCAGACGGGAGGACCTTCTGGCGGTATCATTACCGCTGACTACCTTGACATGCCCATTGATTTCGATTCAGTCAAGGAGATTGGGACGATCATGGGTTCTGGTGGTCTCATCGTCCTCGACGAGGACAACTGCATGGTCGACGTGGCCAAGTTCTATCTGGAGTTCACTGTTGACGAGTCCTGTGGCAAGTGCACTCCTTGTCGCGAGGGCACGAGACAGATGTACCGGATCATGGAACGGATCTGTGATGGCAAGGGTCACGATGACGACATCGAGAAATTGAAGAGCCTGGGGAAGGTCATCCAGCTTACTTCACTCTGCGGATTGGGGCAGACAGCGCCCAACCCGGTCCTTTCGACTATTCGCTTCTTTGAAGACGAATACCGTGCGCACATTGAAGACAAGAGATGTCCAACACACGTCTGCAAGCATCTGCTCACCTACAGCATCAACCCGGACAAGTGTGTTGGTTGTACTGCGTGTGCACGTCAGTGCCCTGTCCAGGCTATCACCGGTGAGGTCAAGAAGACCCACACTATCGATGTGGACAAGTGCATCAAGTGTGGTTCGTGCTATGAAGTCTGTCGCTTTGGTGCTATTTGCAGAAAGTAATACACACGGAGGGAGTTCATGATGACTGAGAAATTGATCAACGCAAAGATCGACGGGAGGGACTATCAGTTTCCTATGGGGATGACTATCCTCGATGCCTGCAAGAACTCAGGATATGATATCCCCACTCTCTGTTACCTGGAAGGCATCGCAGAGGAAGGCTCTTGTGGGATGTGCGTCGTGGAGGTCAAGAAAGCCAGAACCCTTCAGAGGGCTTGCGTAACCAGGATCACTGACGGTATCGAGATTACGACAGACTCTCCCGGCATCCATGAGGCACGGAAAACGAATCTCGAACTGGCACTTGCGCATCACCCTCTGGACTGTATGACCTGCGATGCAGACGGAGACTGCGAGCTACAGGAGCTCGCCTACCGATTCGGCATCAAGAAGAGCGAGTTTCTTGTTGACAAAGAGGCATTTGAGAGTCCGAAGGAAACCTCCTGGGACACGAATCCATTCATCCAGTTTGACCCGCAGAAGTGTGTCCTTTGCAGGCGTTGCGTGGATGCCTGCGAGAACCAGGCGCTGGTCGAAGCGATTGGCATAGCAATGAGAGGTTCCGGATCTGTTGTGTCGACCCCGTTCAATGTGCCTCTTGAGGGGACTGACTGCCAGTTCTGTGCTGCTTGCGTACAGGCTTGCCCCGTGGGAGCGCTCGTCGAGAAGCCCCGGATCGGCAAGGGCAAGATCTTCAACCTTGAGAAAACCGATACCGTCTGTGCCTATTGCGGAGTGGGCTGCAACATGACCCTGTTCAAGGACAAGAAGAACGACCTCGTGATGGCAAGAGGAATTGACGATGCCCTGCCCAACAAGGGGAGACTCTGCGTCAAGGGACGCTATGGCTATGAGTATGTCAATAGTACCGACAGACTCACAAAGCCCCTCATCAAGGAGAACGGGAAGTTCAGGGAAGCCACGTGGGAGGAGGCCATCGCATACACGGCAACGAGGCTCCAGGAGATCAAGGACAAGTACGGACCAGATGCCATTGGCGTACTTGGCTCCTCCAGATGCACGGATGAGGACAACTTCGCTGTGCAGAAGTTTGCCCGCGCAGTCATTGGCACGAACAACGTGGACAACTGCGCGAGACTGTGCCATGCGTCGACCATTGCGGGGCTGGGTAAGGCGCTTGGCGCGGCTGCGGCAACGAACCCGGTCGACGACATCAAAAATGTGGATGTGATGTTTGTCATAGGCTCGAACATGACAGAAACCCATCCCGTGATTGCGCAGTTTGTGAAAGAGAACAAGAAGAAGCGTGGCGCAAAGCTTATTGTCTGTGACCCACGAAAGACCGACCTTGCAAAGGTTGCTGACATCTACATCCAGCACTTCCCGGGCTCCGACGTTGCGCTTCTCAATGGCATGATGAAGGTCATTGTGGACAAGGGCCTTGTCAACAATGAGTTCATCGAGGCACATACAGAAGGATATGAGGAGTTCGTAAAGGTTGTTTCGAAGTATGACCTTGATAAGGTCTCCAGGCTGACACGCGTCGACAAGGCACTGATTGAGGAAGCTGCTATCTCGTATGCTTCTGCTCTCAATGCCACGATTTTCTATACGATGGGCATCACCCAGCATTCGGTCGGTACGGACAATGTACTCAGCATCGCGAACCTTGCTCTTGTCACCGGCCACATTGGAAGAGAAGGAAACGGTATCAATCCTTTGAGAGGACAGGCAAACGTTCAGGGAGCCTGCGATATGGGAGCTCTTCCCGATGTCTACCCGGGTTACCAGAAAGTAGCCGATCCTGCTGCCAGAGAGAAATTCGAAAAGGCATGGGGCGTCAGTCTTTCCGACAAGCCAGGGCTTCCCGTGACCGAATTCGGAGATGCCGCTCTCAGCGGGCATCTCAAGGCTATGTATTCCATGGGAGAAAACCCTCTCATGACAGAGCCCGACATCACTCATGTGAGGAAGGGATTGGTGGCACTCGAGTTCCTGGCTGTTCAGGAAATCTTCCTTTCGGAGACCGCAGAACTTGCAGACGTCATCTTCCCTTCCGCAGCCGCATATGAAAAGGAAGGAACTCTTACAAACACTGAACGAAGAGTCCAGCTGCTCAGACCTGCGCGAGAAAAGCCAGAAGACGCGAAATTTGACTGGGAGATTGTTTCGCTCGTAGCAACAAAGATGGGCTACCCTATGACATACAGGAATGCCGCGGCAGTCATGGATGAGGTGGCAAGCCTCACGCCATCGTACACCGGTATTCACCATTGGCGTCTTGAGAAAGGTGGCCTGCAGTGGCCCTGTCCCACTGACGACCATGCTGGAACGAAGATCCTTCACTATGGCGGAACCTTCAAGAGGCCGAGCGGAAAAGCGCTCATCAGTCCAGTCGAATACATCGAGGCAAAGGAGCTTCCGGATAGGGAATATCCGATACTCCTTACCACCGGAAGGATTCTCTACCACTACCACTCTGGGCAGGAATCCAGAAGAGTCAAAGTACTCGACACGTTCGTTCCGAGAAACTACGTGGAGGTCAACAAGGAAGATGCAGAGGAACTTCATATCGAACACGGCGAAACGGTAAGGGTTTCGACAAGAAGAGGCAGTATCGAAGTCGAGACCAGAATCTCCGACAAGCCGATGAAGGGAGTAGTCTTCATTAGTTTCCACTTCCGTGAGGCAAGTGCGAATCTTCTCACAAATGCGGCTCTTGACCCGGTAGCAAAGATACCGGAATTCAAAGTCGCAGCATGCAAGATTGAAAAAATCTAACCAGGGGAGGAAGGAATGGATCTACCGATGTTCACACCACCTCAAATTGCCGAGAAGCTGGGAGATGTTTGTCAGGGCAAGTGCAGGACGCCCATGAAGAAGTTCTTTGTCCTTGCGATTCTTGCGGGTGCCTTTATTGCATTTGGTGCACAGTTGTCAATCATTGTCGGTTCCGATGCGACCCTTGGGTTTGGGTTCACGAAGTTCATTGCTGGAGCCGTGTTCAGTGTGGGACTCATGCTCGTCGTGGTTGCGGGGGCCGAGCTTTTCACGGGTGACAACTTGATTGTCATTTCGGCCCTGGAGAAGAAAGTTCGCTGGGGAGAACTTCTGAAGACATGGACGGCTGTCTACCTCGGCAATCTGATTGGCTCGGTCCTTATTGCTCTTCTTCTGTACTGGTCGGGCCTCTGGAGCATGAATGGTAACCTCGTTGGTGCCGCTGCGCTCAAGATCGCGGGAGGCAAGGTCGGCCTTACCTTCGTTCAGGGGCTTGTTAGAGGCATTCTCTGCAACTGGCTTGTCTGCCTTGCGGTGTGGATGGCAACCTCCTCAAAGGATGTCATTGGCAAATTGTTCGCAGTCTTCTTCCCCATCATGGCCTTTGTTGCCTCGGGCTTCGAGCACTCTGTTGCAAACATGTTCTTTATTCCCTACGGCATTCTCCTCAAGTCCGTTCCCAAGGTTGTGGAAGCAACAGGCAAGACCCTTGCAGATTATGCAGGACTAAACTGGGGAACCCTCTGGACCAAGAACCTCATTCCCGTGACCATCGGCAACATCATCGGTGGAGCATTCTTCGTTGGCTTCATCTACTGGTTTGTGTACTTGAAGAAGTCCCCGGAGACTGTGGAAGCGAAGTAGGACGAACCTCTCTTGCTGGCGCG
>PNOG01000002.1 GCA_013824685.1 Coprothermobacter sp.
GGGCGGACATGGGCATCATGTACAACCCGGCCAAGAACAATATCACCAAACCCGAGGATCTTGTGGGGAAGACAGTCGGCGTTCAGACTGGCACGACAGGAGAGACTTCCGCCAAGCTGATTGCGGGTGTCAAGGTCAATTCCTACCCCGACATCCAGCTTGCCACCCTCGACCTCGAGAATGGCAAGACCGACGCTGTGGTGAATGACTATCCTGTGTGCACGGCCTATGCCAGCACACATCCTGCATTGAAGGTTCTCAATACTACTTCGATAGCCGGCCAGGACCTGACGCAGCTGTATGGTATCGCCGTGCGGAAGGATGATACCCAACTCAAGAGCGACATCGATGCGGCCCTCCGCAAAGTGGTTGCGGATGGGACGTACGCGACTCTCTACCGCAAGTACTTCTTCGCCGACCCGCCATACCTGCCCAAATAGCAGTCGTGGCAGGGGTAGAGGAAAATGTTAAAGTGGTCGATCATCTTCGAAAACTTGCCATTCCTGCTGGCAGGAGCGTGGACCACGCTTTCGCTGACGGTCGTCTCGATGATCTTTGCGACCGTCGCTGGGCTGCTTGTGGGGTTGTTGAACATGTTTGGCGGCAGGGTGGTCGGGGCCGTCACGCGCTTCTATATCGAAGTGGTCCGAGGCACGCCCGCGCTGCTCCTGGTCCTGCTTGTGTACTACGCGCTCCCGATTATCGGAGTCAATCTTCCCCAATTCCCGGCAGCTGCAGTCTCGCTCGCAGTATGCTATGCAGCCTACATAGCCGAGGTCTTCAGAGCGGCTGTGGAATCGATCCCCAAGGGACAGTCTGAAGCTGCTTTCTCGCTGGGCATGAACCGGGCGCAGGCACTGCGCCACGTTATCCTCCCGCAGACGTTCCGGCGGGTTCTGCCGCCGCTTGCGAATGAGTTTGCGGCGCTGATCAAGGATACTTCCCTGGTTGCCTTCATCTCCATGGAGGATCTTCTCTTCAAGGCGAAGATCATTGGCGCCCGCACGTACAATATCATGTCACCGCTCATTGGTGCGGCACTCATCTACTTGATCATGACTACCCCGGTCATGCAGTGGTCCCGAAGTCTCGAGAAGAAGGTAGAGTGAGATGGCTGACGATATGACGGCACAGGGAAAGCTGCTCGTTGTCGACGATCTGCACAAGTCGTTCGGCTCTCTCGAAGTCATCAAGGGAGTCAGCTTCGACATGGATTTCAAGGAACGACTGGTGTTGATGGGGCCCTCAGGTTCAGGCAAGAGTACGCTGGTGAGGTGCATCAACTGGATCGAGCCCCCGTCGGCTGGCCGCGTGACATTCGACGGCAAGCTCGTCGAATCAGGCAAGTATGACATTCGCAGACTGAGAGAAGATATTGGCATGGTGTTTCAGCAGTTCAACGTGTTTCCTCACCTTACTGCTCTTCAGAATGTTGCCCTGGGTCCTGTCGTCGTCAAGAAAACGGCTCGCAAAGAGGCTGAGGCTGAGGCAATGGAACTTCTGGCGAAGGTCGGGCTGTCACATCGGGCTGATCACAAGCCTGCTCAAATGAGTGGCGGAGAGCAACAGCGGGTAGCCATAGCGCGTGCGCTTGCCATGCACCCGAAACTCATGTTGTTCGACGAGCCAACGTCCTCCATTGACGTTGAGTTGATCCATGAGGTCCTCGACGTGATGGTCAGACTTGCGGACGAAGGCATGACGATGATTGTCGTCACCCATGAGATGGGTTTTGCGAAGGAAGTTGCTGACCGCGTCATCTTCATGGATCAGGGCCTCATCATTGAGTCTGGATCTCCTTCTGAAGTGTTCGAACATCCTCAGCAGGAGCGTACACTGAGTTTCCTGAGCAAGGTGCTCTTGGCCTGACTGTGCCAATACCATGAGGAGGGGCGCCGAAAGGCGCCCCTCTTTTTTCTTTTCATCGGGCACCTTTTGACTACACTTGAACGTGAGGTCTATGGGACATATGGATAAAATCGTCTATCCGGGTACGTTTGACCCGGTCACCAGAGGACATGTCGACATCGTTGAGCGTGGAGCGCGTTTGTGCGACCAGCTCGTCGTCGGCGTTGCTGGCATAGCATATAAGAGACCAATGTGGTCACTGGACGAGCGCGTCGACATGGTGCGCAGCGCAACGCGACATATCCCGAACGTCGTCGTGGAAGGCTTCGACGACCTGGTCGTTTATTTCATGAAGCGCATAGGCACCAACATCATGCTGCGCGGATTGCGGCCCGTCTCGGACTTTGATCATGAAGTACAGGTTGCTTGGGCGAACAGATACCTCGACCCGAATGTGGATGTCATCTATCTCATGAGCTCGCAGGAGCACTTCTTCGTTTCCTCCACACTCATCAAGCAGATGTACGAAGGCGGCGGAGACATTCGTGACTTGGTGCCTGCAAGTGTTGCAGACAGGATTGTGCTTGGTCTGTCTCGGGCCAGGGGAGGAACGCATGATTGAGAAGCTTACGCTGCAGGACATCATCGACCGCATTGATCAGGTGAGGGAGCGGAGTCACAGGTTGTTTGGCTATCGCATCATCAAGGACGAGGAGCTGGCAGATGCGGTCGCACATCTCCGCACGGCCTTTCCGGAACAGGTTCGCAATGCGTGTGCCCTGTTGGAGCAGCGTGACGCCCTGATGGCCGATGCGAGGCGACAGTGCGGCCGGATGATAGAAGAGGGCCAGCGCTCGCACGACGACCTGGTCGCAGACAACGAAATCGTACGTTCCGCGGCCGTCGAACGAGAGCGCATGATGGCCGAGGTTGTTGCCGCGCGAAAGACCGCTGAACAGCAGGCCGATGGCTACTCACTGAAGATGCTGGAGCAGCTGGAGCAGATCCTGATGAGGCTTACTGAGACCGTCAAGGCGTCGGAGATGCAGTTCCATGTTGAGGAGAAAGAAGATGAGACTCGAACTCCAGAAACTGAACATTGAGGAAGGAAGTAGTCAATCCTTCGCATTTGAAGAGACCTCGGTCGGAGACCTTCCTGGCGTCACGCTCCTTGAGCCGGTGACGGGACAGTTTGTCCTGAGCAATCTTGGCATCGGTTATCAGTTCTCCGGTTCGTTCAACGTGAAGGTGAGCCAGCCCTGCGTAAGGTGTCTGGACTCGGTCATGGAGGATGTCGAGTTCGACGTCAATGAGACGTATCTTCTCAATGGGGAAGAGGATCCTGATCAGGAAGGCGTGTTTGCGCTTGAATCGGATGTCCTGGACGTTTCCGACGTCGTGCGCCAGAACCTGCTCATCGAAGTCACGGAGTTTCCACTGTGCAAGGATGATTGCAGGGGGCTATGCCCTGAGTGTGGGGCGAACCTGAACTCGACAGTGTGTCCGCATCAGAAATTGCTGGAGGAGAAGTAATCATGTACATCGACAAGGCAGCAGACTACGTCGAGCAGGTCCAGACCATCAACGGTTGGGTCTACAACAGCCGGAGCAGCGGGAAAGTAGCATTTGTCCTCGTTCGGGATGGCAGCGGCATCATGCAGTGTGTCGTCACCAAGAGTGATATCGACGAGTCGACATTCGAGGCGGTGCGCCACCTTACCCAGGAGAGCAGCATCAGTATCACCGGTGCGATCCATGCTGAAGAGCGGGCGCCCGGCGGTCACGAAATGCACGTTCAGAAGGTCGAGGTGCATCAGGCAGCTGTGGACTACCCGATTACGCCCAAGGAGCACGGCGTCGATTTCCTGATGAGCAACCGGCACCTGTGGCTCCGCTCGAAGCGCCAGTGGGCGATCATGCGCATACGTGCCACGATCGTCAAGAGCATCCGCGACTACCTCGATGACAACGACTTCCTGCTCATGGACGCTCCCATCTTGTCCGCCAATGCCTGTGAAGGATCCTCGACCCTGTTCTCGACTGACTATTTCGGCGTACCCGCCTACCTGTCGCAGAGCGGTCAGCTCTACAACGAAGCGACGGCCATGGCATTTGGGAAAGTCTACTGCTTTGGTCCTGCGTTTCGCGCCGAGAAGTCCAAGACGCGCCGCCACCTGACCGAGTTCTGGATGGTCGAGCCCGAGATGGCGTACTGTAATTGGTCGCAGAACTGCGATGTCCAGGAGGAATTCGTCACGTACATCGTGCACCAGGTCCTGGAGAAGCGTAAAGAGGAGCTTGCCATCATCGAGCGGGATATTTCTCCGCTCGAGAAGATAGCTACGCCGTTTCCACGGATTTCCTACGATGAGGCAGTGAAGCTCCTCCAGAAAGCCGGTTCTCCGATACAGTGGGGCGAGGATTTCGGTGGAGACGAGGAGACGCTCATCTCGAATCAGTTCGAACGGCCGGTCTTTGTTCACAGCTACCCCAGATCGTTCAAAGCGTTCTACATGAAGACAAATCCTGCCAATCCGCAGACGGTCCTGTGTGCTGACCTGCTGGCTCCGGAGGGATACGGAGAGATCATCGGAGGCGGGCAGCGCGAAGACGATTACAAGTTGCTTCTCGATCGCGTTCATGCCGAGGGGCTTGCCGAAGCAGACTACCAGTGGTACCTGGACCTCCGCAAGTACGGATCGGTCCCGCACAGCGGGTTTGGTCTCGGTGTCGAGAGGACAGTGGCGTGGATCTGCAAGCTGCCGCACGTGCGGGAAACGGTCCCGTTCCCTCGCCTGCTCGAGAAGATCTATCCATAGACTGGGAGCAATGGCAGCAGCCAAGGGATACGCGTCAGGCTCCAACGACGTTTCGGTGACTGAGGGTCTCACAAGCCTCAGAGGAAAGAAGCCTGCGTCGCTCTATGTCTTCGCGCCCGGAGACGACTATTTCATTCCACAGGCGAAAGAGGCAGCGCGGTCACTGGTAGCACAGGTTTTCCGAGCCTTCGATTATGCCGAGTTTGAGGGCAGCGACGACAACGTTGACGGCATCCGTGAGTTCCTCGGCAGCGAGAGCTTCGGGTCCGGGCGCAAGGTTCTGGTCGTCAACGGCCTCGAAGACAAGGGAGCCAAACGCCTTGGTACCATGGTCCCCCTGTTTCTGTCTGGCGGAACCACCACGGTCATATTTGCAGACCCTGCCAAAGTCCCCTCAGAGTTGCTGAAAAAAGCGTATGTGGTAACGAGCTACGCTGTACCCCCGACGGCGGTGCGCTCGTGGATCAAGAAGAGGTTTGAGGGGCGCGCGATAGAGGATCAGGCGGTCCACGAGCTTATGGAGCGGACAGCAAGCAGCTTCTTCCTTATGCGAAGCGAAATTGACAAACTCCTTGCGTATACCGACGCAGCTGTCACTGTCACTGATGTCCGTGAGGTCGTGCCTCGGTGCCACGTTGCTGCTGCTGCCGATCTCGTCGAGGCTATCTCTCTCAGGAAATACGACCGTGCGGTGACGGCGTTCTATGACCTTTCAGCTTCGGGGGCCGCCGACACCATCATTCTCTATGATGTGGAACTCGGGTTTGTACGGTTGTTGAACGCGAAGCTCGTTTCGAAGTCGAACCGTCCCAAGGCCGACCTCAGGGCCTGGTGCCTGCGCACCCAGCATCAATATCTCGACGATTATACGCTGAGTGCTCTCCTGACAGCGGCAAGTCATATCAAGCTGCGTGAACTTGAGGCAATGCTCGAGCGCCTCGAGGAAATTGAGTACGAAACGAAGAAAGGGCTCACCAGCAATGCGCTGGTGGCCCTTGAACGGTTGCTTTCAGCAGTAGCTCTTACGAAGCAGTAGCCTTGGCCGCAATCTTGGCGGCATTCGCCTTCTTCATCAGGCGAGACTTCTTACGGGCAGCTGTATTCTTGTGGACAATGCCCTTCTGAGCGAGTTTGTCGAGCTGCTTTACGGCGTCGACGACTTTCTCGGGGGCATAATCGGACTTGCGAGCCATGTCCAGGGCAAGTTTTGTCTTCGCTGTATGCTTGGTGTTGTATGCCGTCCGTGTCTTGGTCTTGCGGACGTCCTTAAGAGAAGCTCTCTTGATTGGCATGAAACTCTCCTTTGTCTCTTCGGAACTTATCACGTCTACTGTACCCATTTTTCCCGTGATGTCAATGATTGTTCGCTTCGCCAGCCATGGGGGAGCCCTCCACACGAATCGGCTTGACCGTCGAGTCAGTTCAGCGTAAACTACTGATGGAAATTCCACGACAGGCAAGCCCGAATCGGGAGGAACGCGTGAAGACAACTAAGTACATTACGAGAGCCGCCATTGTTCTTGCATTGACTATTGCTCTCCAATTTGCAATACGGGAGCTCGTTCCATCTGCCCCTCCGTTCAATGTCGTCAACCTCTTCCTCGTCGGCAGTATTGTAAATCTGGGTCTGCTCCTTGCGACAGAGACAACGGGTCTATGGGCCGGCGTCATTATCGCGATTGCGGCACCCGTCACTGCGTGGTTCCAGCAGCATCTTGTTTCACCCGCGATGATACCGGCAGTCATGGCGGGAAACCTCCTGCTTGTCGTCCTGTTCTGGCTGGTGACGCGGAGAAGCGGGTCATCTGATTCCTGGTTGCGCTGGATCGGTCTTGGCTTGGGTGCGGCTGCAAAAATGGCGTTTCTGTATTTTGCCATAGGCGCCATTGTCGGGACGCTGACGAAATTGCCTGTGGCCGCAACTGCGTTCATCCGGTTTTCGTTCAGCTGGCCGCAGTTCGTAACGGCCGTAATAGGTGGAGTCCTGTCCTCGCTAATTGCGCGTCGTATCAAGCCGATTTCCTGAGCTGGTGCTCCGGGTTTGCAAGAACTCCCGCCGAATTTCCCGAACGGTTGAATCCATAGTCAGCACCCAGTGAGTATGGCCTTGATTTCATGCTATCCTGTTATATAGTTCACATGATGATGTCATTCTTCAATGTGAACACAGCCGACGACCTCATCATGGCAAGGCTGATGATGCACGCGAGGGAAAAGTCTCTACAGGAGGAACGTGTATGAAAATGAACCTGGAAGACCGTCTGAAAGAGAACCCTGAGCTCAAGAGGCAGTTTGATGTACTCGATGCGTACATCGGTGCGCTGGCAACCCCCGAAGGCAGCCTCATCAACGTCCTCCACCGCGCCCAGGAGATTTTTGGGTATCTCCCGGATGACGTGCTCGAGTTCATCTCCGGCAGACTGAACATGCCGCGGTCCACCGTGTACGGTGTCGTCACCTTCTATCACTTCTTCTCGCGTGTTCCAAAGGGACGTCATATCGTCAGCGTGTGCCTTGGCACGGCCTGCTACGTGCGAGGCGGGAATGCAGTCTACGAGAAGGTCATGAAGACCTTGGGCATCAAGGCCGGCGAGACCACTCAGGACGGCCGCTTCAGTCTGGATCTTGTTCGTTGCGTGGGGGCCTGTGGTCTCGCCCCAGTCGTTGTCATCGACAAAGACACGTACGGGCGTTCCACGCCTGAGAAGGTCGTGACGTTACTGAACAAGTACACTTAACCTCGGAGAATGGGGAGGAAAGAATGAAATCACTGGAAGAGCTGAAGCGCATCAAGGAACAGACTCTCAAGGAGATGGACCTTCGCCAGGCCAAGGAGAGAGGCAAGGTCGTCGTTGCTATGGGGACATGCGGCATTGCAGCTGGCGCGAAGGACGCTCTCATTGCCATCATCGACGAACTCGAGAAGGCGAGCATCCATGACGTCAAGGTCGTTCAGTCCGGCTGCATGGGACTCTGCGATAAAGAGCCAACCGTAGAAGTGTCCATGAAGGGCCAGCCTGCCGTCATGTATGGTGACGTCAACGATGTGAATGCGCGCAGGATCGTCCGCGAGCACGTCCAGGGCGGTAATGTCGTGGCTGATCTGGTTATCAAGCGGGAGAACATCTAGCCCAGGGGGAGAAGGGAAAACGCAATGATACGAAATCAGTTGTTGGTCTGTGCAGGCGGCGCCTGCATCACGAGTGGCGAAAAGAGCGTCAAAGACGTTCTGGTCGACGAACTGAAGAAGAATAGTATCGAGGACGAGGTACAGGTCATCGAGACTGGTTGCATGGGGGCATGTGACCTTGGCCCGATCGTCGTCGTGTATCCCGACGGGACGTTCTATCAAAAGGTCACGGTCAAGAACGCAGGTCTCATCGTAAGCGAACACCTCGTGAAGGGCCGTACTGTCGGCGAGTTGCTGTACACTGAGCCGACCAGCGAGAAGAAAGCTCGGACCAGCGGGGATATCCCCTTCTACACGCGTCAGGTCAAGCGCGTCCTCCGCAACTGCGGCGCCATTGACCCTCTTTCTATCGAGGAGTACATCGCTCGTGACGGGTACTTCGCTCTTGGAAAGGCACTCGAGATGACGCCGGACGGAATCATCCAGGTCGTTCTCGACTCCGGTCTGCGCGGTCGTGGAGGAGCAGGGTTCCCGACCGGTCTCAAGTGGAAGGCCGCCCGAGAGGCGAATGGCTCCCCGAAGTATGTGGTTTGCAATGGGGATGAGGGTGACCCAGGAGCCTTCATGGACCGCAGTGTCCTCGAGGGAGACCCACACTCCATTATTGAGGCGATGGCGATCGCAGGATATGCCATCGGCGCGGAGAAGGGCTACATGTACGTCCGTGCTGAGTATCCGCTTGCCATCGAGAGATTTGAGTATGCGATCGACAAGGCGCGCGAGTACGGGTTCCTTGGGCAGAGTATTCTGGGCACAGAGTTCAACTTCGACATCGAGATCCGTATCGGTGCCGGGGCATTCGTCTGCGGCGAGGAGACTGCTCTCCTGCGGTCTATTGAGGGCAAGCGTGGAACGCCAAGCGTCAAGCCTCCATTCCCTGCCCAGGCCGGGCTATGGAACAAGCCGACCTTGATCAACAACGTCGAGACATACGCGAACATCCCCCAGATCCTCACAAACGGCGCGGAGTGGTTTCGCAGCGTTGGCTCCACCAAGAGTCCTGGCACAAAGGTGTTCGCTCTGGCAGGCAATGTCCAGAACACCGGTCTCGTTGAAGTCCCAATGGGAACGACGCTCAGGGAACTCGTCTTTGAAATCGGAGGAGGCATCCCAAGCGGCAAGAAGTTCAAAGCGGCCCAGACCGGAGGTCCGTCTGGAGGCGTCATCACTGCGGAGTACCTGGACATGCCGATCGACTTTGATACAGTCAAGGAAATCGGGACCATTATGGGATCGGGCGGACTCATCGTGCTTGACGAGGATAGCTGCATGGTCGACGTTGCCAAGTTCTACCTGGGGTTCACGGTCGATGAGTCGTGCGGGAAGTGCACGCCGTGTCGCGAAGGGACTCGACAGATGTATCACATGATGGAACGGATTTGCGATGGCAATGGTCGCGATGGCGACATCGAGAAGCTAAGCAAGCTGGCCGATGTCATAAAGGACACGTCATTGTGCGGGCTTGGACAGTCGGCCCCCAATCCTGTCCTGTCTACGATCAGGTTCTACGAAGACGAGTACCGCGCTCACATTTATGAAAAGAAGTGCCCGTCGCATGTGTGCAAGCACCTGCTGACGTACTCGATCACACCCGACAAGTGTGTTGGATGCACGGCATGCGCATGGCAATGCCCCGTCCACGCCATCGCCGGTGAGGTCAAGAAAATTCACGTGATCGATCAGAGCAAGTGCAGCAAGTGTGGTTCCTGCTATGAAAGCTGTCGTTTTGGTGCGATCCGCAAAGAGTAATTGACCCGGAGGAACTTCATGGAGACGAGAATGCTGAATGTGAAAATCAATGGACGGGACTACCAGGTGCCGGACGGGACGACAATCCTGAAGGCGGCCAGGGAGTATGCGAAGATCGAAGTGCCGACACTCTGCTATCTTGAGGGAATCAGCGAGGAGGGCGCGTGCGCCATCTGTGTCGTTGAGGTCAAGGGTGCCCGCAATCTCCAGCGCGCATGTTTAGCGAGGGTCAGTGAGGGCATGGAGGTCTGGACAAATACTTCGCGTGTCCGTGAGGCCCGCAAGCTCAATGTCGAGCTGCTACTGGCCAATCACCCCAAGGACTGTTTCACATGCGAGAAGAACCAGATCTGTGACCTTCGTGAGCTGGCGGCGGAACTCGGTGTGCGCGAAGTGGAGTTTCCGCGGACCCGCACTGAGTGGTTGCCGTTTGACAACACGTCACTGTCACTGGTACGCGACCCCAACAAATGTGTCCTCTGCAGGCGCTGCGTAAACGTGTGTGCCAAGGTGCAGTCCGTCTACGCCATCGATATCGCGGGCCGTGGTTCGAACAGTACCGTCTCAACATTCCTGGACGAGGGTCTGGGGAACGTCGAGTGTGTGAACTGTGGGCAGTGCTTGCTTGTTTGCCCGACTGGTGCCATCACCGAGCGGAGCGAGATTTCGGACGTGTGGAAGGCGCTGGGAGACCCTGACAAGGTCGTGGTTGTCGAGACAGCTCCGGCGGTGCGCGTTGCCATCGGTGAGGAGTTTGGCATGCCGGACGGAACGCAGGCGACTGGCAAGATGGCCGCCGCGCTCCGGAGTCTCGGTTTTGACAAGGTTTTTGACACTGACTTCTCGGCGGACTTGACCATCATGGAGGAGGGATTCGAGCTTATCGGGCGTATCAAGAATGGAGGTACGCTGCCGCTGATCACTTCTTGCTCACCAGGGTGGATCAAGTTTGCGGAGACGTTCTTCCCAAAGGTGCTGGATCACGTTTCCAGCTGCAAATCGCCTCAGCAGATGTTTGGTACGGTGACGAAGACGTACTGGGCCGAGAAGATGGGTATCGACCCGAGGAAGATCGTGGTCGTGTCTATCATGCCATGCACTGCCAAGAAATTCGAGAAGGAACGCCCTGAAATGAAGACAGCCTTCCATCACTGGCAGGAAAAGCTGGGCCTCAAGAACGAGGAGACGTTCAATGACGTCGACTATGTCCTGACAACTCGCGAAGCCGCTCAGATGATCCGCGAAGCGGGCATCGAGTTCGCAAGCCTTCCTGAGGAGGATTTCGACAAGCCGCTGGGCGAATCGACCGGCGCGGCCGTCATCTTCGGAGCCACAGGCGGCGTCATGGAAGCTGCGCTTCGGACGGCATATGAAGTCATCACCAATAAGCCACTAGCGAAGCTCGACTTTGAGGATGTTCGTGGACTTGAGGGCATCAAGAGCGCTGATGTCGACATCGACGGGATGATCTTGAAGGTCGCCGTGGCCAACGGCCTGGGAAATGCACGCGTCCTCATGGACCAGGTGCAGAAGGGTGAGTCGCCCTATCACTTCATCGAGATCATGTGTTGCCCCGGTGGCTGCCTCGGCGGAGGTGGACAGCCTATTTCGCACAATCCTGACATCAGGAAGAGGCGTGCCGAGGCCATCTACCGCGAAGACGCGGGCAAGCCGATCCGCAAGTCGCATGAGAACCCAGAGGTCAAGGAGATCTACAAAGATTTCCTTGGTGAACCAAACAGCGAAAAGGCTCATCATCTGCTGCATACCGAATACTGCGATCGCAGCTGCAAGTAGAACGGGAACACATGGGGAGGTACGTCAATGGACGGTACAAAGCATGTTGGAGTCATTGCCATCATCATCAGCAAGCGTGAAACGACGGCCCCAAAGGTGAACCAGATACTCACGAGCCATGGAGACTTCATCATCGGACGCCTGGGACTGCCATATGGGGACCATGGCCTGCATGTGATTTCGCTCATCGTCGACGGTGACAAGGAACAGCTGCAGGGCCTGACTGCGGAACTGACTGCAGTGCCGGACACTATCATCGAATCCACAATGACCCCGGTCTGTCTCCCGTAGGTCAGAGGCTGGGGCGGAAGGCGACGAGGTAATGCCAGCCGTCCACTCCGGGCAGGGAAGGGAAAAAGGGGAGATGCAGCAAGGGGTCTCTAGAGAATAGTTTCAGCAAGGAACATGTGCGAGACGATCGGCGCTCGGGTGATTTCCATGTGTCGCAGAGTGCGGTCGGCTTTCTTGAGGGGAGCAGC
>PNOG01000003.1 GCA_013824685.1 Coprothermobacter sp.
GGTCATCAGCGGGATGACGTGGCAAGAGTTTTTCCGTGTCCGTATCGCCGAACCTCTCGGTATGAGGAGTACGACCTTCAACTTGATAGGCCTCAACCGGAATCCAAATGTGGCGGGCGGCGCACGTTCGACAGCCGAGGACTATGCCCGGTTCCTAACCATGCTCCTTCAGGGCGGCATCTGGTTCGGCAAGCATATCCTCTCGGAGCAGGCTGTCTCCCAGATCGAGCAGGACCAGGCTGCCACATCCACCATCGCCGTGACTCCCTATACCGCAGTCGTGTCGCTTCTCCCGTCGACCAGTCGTGCCCGTCCAGGGCTGGGCATGTGGCGGGAGGAAACCGACCCCAGTACCGGAATCCTCCTTATCGCCTCGTGTCCGGGAACCTACGGGTTCACGCCATGGATCGACCACAGACTGAACCTCGTGGGGGTCCTCTCCATGGAGTACGACCTGGCCAAGGCCGCCTATGCCATCATGCGCGTGCGCCAGCTGGTGCCCCAGGCCATTGCCGCCGGACTCCGCTTCAAGGATGTCCCGACCACATCGTGGGCCTTCGCCGCCGTCACCGACCTGAGTGCCCGCGGTCTCGTCACCGGGTATGAAGACGGCAAGTTCCACCCGGACAACGCGGTGACGCGAGCAGAGTATGCCAAGCTTGTCTGCACCGCCCTGGGTGTCGAGCCGGACACCGTGACCTCCGATCCCTTCAGGGACGTCTCGGCCGCTCACTGGGCGTCAGGCTACGTCGCTGCTGCTGTCCGCAAGGGATGGCTGACCGGGTACCCCGGAGGCGTCTTCGAGCCCGAAAACCCTGTGAGCACGGCCGAAGTCCTTGCGGCTATCGCCCGTTCACAGAGTTGGAACGACACAGCAACCCTCCCCTATGCGGACGTCCAGTCCGACTACTGGGCCTACGCCTTCATCGAGGCCTGTTTTACCAGAGGCATCATCAGAAATCCCGACCCCGGCATCGAATCTGGGGGAAAGCTGAACCCCGAGGGCCATTGCACACGCGCACAGGCATGCGTTCTCCTCAGCCGCCTGCTGTCCCTGCAATCCTGACCCTCCGTTCAGAGTTGTAACACTGACGTCTGTCCTTGATGTTACAACAATGAGGACTGTCCCGTGTTACAACGCCCCGGAGCAATCCGGGGCGTTCTTCATTCAGGAGACTTGGGCGAACAACTATTCGTCTTCGTCGTCCTGGGCTTCCTCCGCTTCTTCCTCTTCCTTTTCCTCGTCGTCCCAGTCGGTGTCACTATCGGCAAGGTCCTCCAGGATGTCCTGAAGGTCGTCCAGCCGGTCCATCAGATCATCGATATCATCATCCGACAGGCCGGACGCATCGATCTGTTCATATGCCTCATCAAGCTCTGCCCGCAAGCGTGCTGCCTCTTCCACGGCAACGTTGTCCTCGTCCAACTCGCTGATCTTCAGTTCGAGCGCACTGACGACTCCCTCGACCCGTACTCTCTCGTCATCCATGACTGCCTCCCATGTGAACATGTGGGTGTGATGCCGGCACTATAGAGAAAACGCCCCATGTTTCAAGCCTAGGACGCAGAAATGCCAGACGGCCGGGCAAAAACCCGGCCGTCTGCAGTACCCCAGCGGGGGCAGATTACTGTGCTGAAGTCTCAGTCTTGTCCACGGACGAGCCTTCGACAGTCGGTTTCGCCGGCGCGTCGACAAGCTCTACGGCAATGGTATACGACGCCGCGAGAGCGGCGACTGCCCCAATGGCCGCCCACACGGGAAGCAGGACCGCGCCCACGACGCCTGCGGTGAGCGGGACCTCAAACAGCGCGATGCCGTCCTTGTCCTTGATCGTGATGCGCCGGACGTTGCCCTGATGGACCAGGTCCCTGACCTGCTGTAGAAGCCTCTCGCCACTGACTTTGAACTCTTCCGTTCGATTACTCATGTCTCGTCTCCTCTGATGTTGTTGTCGATGCGAAGGATCACTGCACTGCGCCTGTCCTGTCGTCACCTTGTCTACGCGGGTGAAGGAGCCAAGGTTACACTGGCGCTGGTACGGCTGCCCCGTGAGGCTATACTATTACTGAACGCGGCCTCACCGCGGAAGGGAGGAACCTCATGGAGAAACGACCATTTGGCAAGACCGGTGTCGAACTCCCGATCCTGAGCCTTGGATGCCAGCGACTGGTGAATGAGGAAGGCTGCAACCAGGACCAGGCTGTTGCCATCCTCGAGCGGGCCCTGAAACGCGGCGTGTGGTACTTCGACACGGCGCCCGCCTATTCGGAGGGCGAAAGCGAACGACGTGTCGGGCTGGTGGCAATGAGCCGGCGCACGGACATGTGGATAGCGACCAAGGTCAACGAGACCACGCGGGACAGTGCCCGTCGGCAGCTCGAGGCGAGTCTCGGCCGACTGCAGACCGACCACGTGGAAGAAGTGCGTCTGCACAACGTCTTCAGCTTTGACCGGCTGAATGCCATGACCGGCAAGGGTGGGGCGCTCGAGGCCCTGATCGAGGCGCGAGACGAGGGCCTGGTCCGGTTCATCAGTATCTCGGGGCATGCAAATCCACAGGTACTTGTCGAGGCCATCCGGCGATTTCCGTTCGACACAGCCCTGTGCGCCGTCTCGGCGCTGGACCATTTCATCTACAGCTTCGCAGAGGAGTTTCTGCCATTTGCTCTCCAGAAATGCATGGGCGTTGTCGGCATGAAGGTTCTGGGCTTCAAGGCCCTGGCTGCCGACTGGCAGCGGGCGCTGCGGTACAGCATGGGTCTGCCGCTCACCACCGTCATTACCGGCTGCTCCACCATTGAACAGCTGGACGGCAACATTGACCTTGCCGAGAGCTTCGTGCCAATGACCAGCGTCGAGCGCCTGGCATTCTTCCGCGACATCCTGCCGATGGTCACACCGCAGAACATGCCCTGGAAATCCAAGGACTGGGCCCGCAAGGACTGGATCGAACGGAAAGAGCCTTTCGGATTGACGCGCACCGACTGCCAGTAATGGCACGGCGCACGGAAAAGGGAGCTGTCGATGCAGCATGAGCTGACTACGAACATAGACCTGTTGAGCGACAGGGGCGAACTGAACGAGAAGGGATGGGCACGCCAACTGGTAGCCACGTACAACCGCGAACGCGTCGCCGCAAGCTGGCTGCGCATCAAGGAGTGGGACTACTACTGTGTCCTGACCCCGGACTATGGCGTGGCCATGACCATCTCGGACATCGGCTACCTGGCCAACATCTCTGTGACCTGGCTGGATTTCGCGAACCGGACTGAGGTCACGGAAACCGTCATGAAGCCGTTCACGCGCGGGGCGCTCAACCTGCCGCGCACGTCTGAGACAGGTGACATCGCGTACAAGGACAGCCGCATCGACATGCGCTTCACCCGCAACCCTGCGTCACGCGTGCTGACCCTGGATGTCCCGGGTTTCGACCACGGCAAGGGGATCAAGGGCAGCCTGAGACTCGACCAGGACCCAACTTTGGAAAGCATGGTCATCCTGACCCCGTTCGAGCGTGCGCCGAAAGCCTTCTACTACAACCAGAAAGTCAACTGCATGCCCGCGACAGGAACCATCACAATCGGCGGCGTGGACCATGTCTTCGATCCACAGACCTCGGCCGGCGTCCTCGACTGGGGTCGGGGTGTCTGGACGTACCGCAACACCTGGTACTGGGGTTCCGGCTCCGGCCATGTGGACGGGCATTCCTTCGGCTTCAACATCGGCTACGGGTTTGGCGACACCAGTGCCGCCAGCGAGAACGTCATCGTCTGGGACGGCAGGGTTCACAAGTTCGACCGCATCGAGTTCCAGATTCCGCCGGACTCCTTCCTCAAGCCGTGGAAATTCGTGAGCAGCGACGGTCGATTCGACATGGACTTCGAGCCCATCCTGGACCGCCATGCCAAGACTGACATCGGCGTCATCAAGACCGTTCAGCATCAGGTCTTTGGGCGCTTCACCGGTGACGCCGTCCTCGACGACGGGACCCGGGTGCACCTCGACCACTTCCTCGGTTTCGCCGAGAAAGTACTCAACCAATGGTGAGGCCATCATGAGCGCAACAAGAATTCTTCCGGTAGCAGTACGCAACGCGGGCGACCTTGCCACGATCTGTGCAGGAGAAGGCGCGAAATCCGATCCGTTGTGGGAACGGGCGACCAAGGCCAAGAGACAGTGGGCCCGCGACCGTCTCGCCGAACTGGGCACGTTTGCCTGGGTCGCCTACAACGGTGCCGACCCCATCGGCATGATCCAGTGCCATCCCGACCGCGACCCCATGGGCGTGGGTGTGGCCGTCATCGACTGTATCTGGGTTCCCAAGAAATCCCGCTGGGGACGAGGCATCGGTAGCAAGCTTCTGGCAGAGGTTGAGACGACGATGCAGCGTCAGCATCGCTGGTTCGACGGCAAGACTGCTGATGGCATGGCTGCCATCGCCTTTCATGGCGAAGCCGAGGGCCAGCAGTCCGCCGAATCATTCTACCTGCACCACGGGTTTGTCCACGTGGATGGCGACCCCGACCTCATGTTCAAGCCCTTCCTGCCGGAAACCGTCTGGACCTCGACCCCGCGCGCAGTGGTGGAGCCGACGACGTTGCCCGACGACCAAGCCCGCGTCACCGTGCTGCTCGGACCTCTCTCGTGTCCGTTCCAGTACCGTATCCTCAGCCAGACCGGCACCTATGTCGGCGAGAAGCTCGGCATACCGGTCACCGAAGTGGACGCCGTCATCGATCCTGAACGTTATCTGGCTCATGGCGGACACCCTGGCATCCTCGTGCACGGCCGTCCGCTCCAGTATGACCTTCTGCAGCGTGAGAGACTTAATGAGGAGCTGCGCGGATTGTAGAATCCTCCTGAAGAATCAGGTGTGTCTCATCGGAGCCCCGCGGCGCGGGGCTCCTTTGCGTCTGGGGGCGATGTCTGGACCGGGTTCAGTCCGCAGGCGCCTCAAAGGAACCTGCAACGCCGAACAGCGGCCCCGTCGTCGTCCGAAGCACATCAGTACTGGGGATGACGTACGATATGCCGTCCACCACCTCCGGCAGTCCCGGGAAGGGGACCGACTCCACGCCTTCGGCCGCGACGTCCTTGTAGGTTATGGCGATGCGCGCCATAACGCCGAACGACATGTCGGTTGTCACGGCCGCTTGCACAGCGCGGATGACCGCAGGGAGGCGCAGCAGCGTCCGCACCTCTTTCGTCTGGTCGATGACGGCCGCCAGGAGCTTCTTCTGGCGCGCCACACGCCCGTGGTCCTGGCCGGACCATGTGCCGAAATCCCCGATGGCATCCATCCTGAACCGCGCATACTCCAGCGCCTGCTCGCCATCGAGATGCTGGACGCCCGGCTGCAAGTCGATGACTACGTCGACCCCCTTGTAGAGCATCCTCTCCTCGACGTCGATGGTTACGCCGCCCAGAGCGTCGATTATGGCCGCAAACCCTGCGAAATCGGTTTTGACCGTGTAGTCGATGCGGAGACCCGGCAGCAGGTCTGTTGTGATGGTGTCGACCAGCAGACTGGTCCCCCCGCCCTGGTAGTATCCGCTGGAAGTCTGGTTCAGCTTGTTCACGCCGTGGCCGGGGATCGTGACGCGTGTGTCGCGTGGGAGAGACAGCAGGCGTACGTGCTTCGTCGCCGGGTCCAGCCGCACCAGCATGATCGTGTCCGCCCGCCCGGGGTCGTCCTTCTCGCGGGAGTCAGCCCCAAGCAACAGGATGTTGAGCGGTTTGTCAAGGTCGGGCTGTGGCTCGAGAGGAATCGGGGGCACCACGCGCTGCGCAGGAACGGGGTGGTCCAGTGCCGAAGGGTTCGCAGTATCACCAGTGACGACGTAGGATAGAGGCAGACCACGTGACACAGCGGCGACTCCGACAAGCAGCGCCGCTATCGCCAGCAGTGCCAGAATTCTATGCAGAGTTCGCTCTTGTACCGCCATGGTGCTCCTTGTGCCAGTCAGAGAACCAGCTTTTTAGTATACAGCATCATGGAGCATTCCCTTCGCTAAACACGTTGGTCTGTCATTCCCGCGCATGTGAGGCCCTTGGTCTGTCATTCCCGCGCATGTGAGGCCCTTGGTCTGTCATTCCCGCGCATGCGGGAATCCAGTCCTGGTTCGACGCGTGGGTTCCCGCCTTCGCGGGAACGACGGAAGGGGCAGAGGTATCCTGCCGCTTATCATTCTTGGGCACGTGAGTCCTTGTGTCCGTCATTCCCGGGCATGTGAGGCCCTTGGTCTGTCATTCCCGCGCATGCGGGAATCCAATCTTCTCGTCCCCCGTGATATCGGGCCAGAGGTCATGCCAGTCAGGATTGCCCTGTTCGATCAGGTCGACCTTCCACTGGCGGTTCCATTTCTTGATCTGCTTCTCGCGCTGAATTGCCGCGATCATGTCGGCGTGGAGTTCATAGTAGACCAGGCAGTGGACGCCATACCGCTTCGTGAATCCGTCGGCGACGTTGTTTCGGTGTTCGTAGATGCGTCTTACGAGGTCGCTGGTCACCCCGGTGTACAGGGTCCCGTTAGTTCTGCTGGTCAGGATGTAGACGGCAGGTTGTCTCGTCGCCATACGCCTCCTCTTCTGTCATTCCTGTACACATGAGGCCCCTAGTCTGTCATTCACGGGTCCGAGGGAATCCATTCTTGGTTCGACGTGTGGGTTCCCGCCTTCGCGGGAACGACAGAGTAATTGCCCCCGGCTGGTTGAAACCGAACAGCGCAGCGACGCTCGGAACAAGATACAGGAGCGTCACCATTACGCGCGAATCCTGGTTGAGGCGCAGAGGCTCTGCCAGCAGGAGAACAAGCACGAGTCCCAGGACTGCCCCGAAGATGCCTCGCCAGAGACTGTGAGGAAGACGCAATCGCCACGCTACCAGCCACATGCCAACCACGAATCCGACGGGGTAGGCGAGAACACTGCCAACCAAGGCCCCGATGATGTCTCCCCAGCCATTGCTGGCACCGCTGCCCAGCTTCGCTCCGATCCAGCTGCCCAGTAGCAGCATGCACCCTCCCAGGACGACGCCCACGATCAGTTCCAGCAGCGTCGTACGCAGTGAGTCTCTCACGGACGCGTCACGCTACACTTCCTCCGCACCTAGAGCACAGGCTTGAGCAGCTCGACCACGTCACGCGCCGTCAGGATACGCAGTTTTCCGAGCGGACCCTCGGAAAGCGCATTGAAGGCAATGTCACGGAGCTCACCAGCTGCAATGCCAAGGTCTCCCAGTGTCGACGGAGCGCCCCAACGCTGGAACGCCGTCCTCATGGCCATGATGCCTTCTTCGACCGTTCCTGCTCCCCAGACGGTTTTTGCCCACCGCTGAAACTGGCCGGGGTTATTCTCGCGCTGGTAGGTCATCCAGGCGGGAAGGATGACCGCCATGCCTGCTCCATGGGCTACTTCGGGGTGTAGCGCGCTCATGGCTGACTCGATGCTCCGGGCTGACCAGTCACTGTCCTCGATGCCGGCGGAGCTCAGACCGTTCATGGCCAGCGTCGCAGCCCAGGCGAGGTTCGCGCGGGCGCCGTAGTCGGCGTGATCTGCCTGCAGTCGGTCGACCATCTTGATGACCGTACGCATCAGTCCCTCGTCGAGTGCAAGCGTCGTCTCCTCGAACGATCCCACCAGGTAGGTGGCCATGATGTGGCTGAGGACACCGATAGCACCGTTCACGGTCTGGCGCCACGGCAGGCTGGTCTGGACGCTCGGATCCACGATCGCAAACCGGGGGTACAGGACGGGAGAGGAAATGCTCCACTTCCTGTGCTGCTCGCTCTGAGTCAGGACAGCCCACGGGTCCATCTCGCTTCCGGAAGCCGAGATTGTCAGAACCACGAAGACCGGGAGTGCCTTGTCGATCGGACACCGTCTCTCGAAACAGCTCCAGAGGTTGTCGACATACACGCCCGCCGCAACACACTTGGCCGTATCGATGACGCTGCCGCCTCCGACAGCCAGCACGCCGTCCACTTGCTGCTCACGGGCAATCTGCACCAGCTGCTGGGCAAGCGCCAGCTCAGGGTTGGGCCGTACCCCCCAGGCTTCTACCACCTCAATGCCCTGCACGCTCAGGGACTGGATGACGGCCTGATAGACGCCGTTCTCGCGGATGGAACCGCCGCCGGCGATCAACAGCACCTTGTGAGCGCCTTCGCGAGCGATGGCCGGGCCTACCTGCTGCACGGTCCCGCGACCGAAGATCACCCGCGTCGGATTGCAGAACTCGAAACTGTGCATGCGTCACCCCTTTCGCGCCAGTCCGGCGCGTTCCTCTAGACTAGCACCTGTGACAGACGGTATCAGCATAGTACCTTTTCGCCGCAGAACTCGCCGCGGCTAGTCCGGCTCCACCGTGAGTGCACCAATCCCGGGGCGCCAGTCGAACACGGCGATGTCTCCGACACTGTCGAAGCCAAGGCGGACATACAGCGACACCACCTCGGGATTCGCCTGCAGCACGAGGTGTGAATAGCCCATGCGAGCCGCCTGAGCCAGTGCCTCCCGGCTGAGCAGGATACCCGCCCCACGTTTTCGGAACATCTGAGGCACACCGAGCCAGTGCAGTCCCGCCACGCCGTCACCTGCAAACAAGAGTGCGCCGCCCACCGGGGTCCCGTTCTGCAGTGCCGTCAAACGATGCCAGCGGCCAGAGAGGACGCCGGTCTCTGTAAGCATCGACTCCAGGTCATGAAACTGTGTCAAGCCAAACCCATCGAGGACGACGTGCATCCACTGCTCCCGTTCATCAGGGGAGACTGCATCGACTACCGTGATGCCCGACGGCACGTCCTCCTCCCCCACCGGACCGTCAAGCAAGCGGACCATGCCGGTCCAGAAATATCGCAGCTCAAGCCCATGGCTCACCAGCCGTGTCGCGAGGTCGTTGGGCTTGGAACAGCCGTCGACATACCAGGTGACCGGCACGGCGGCACGGCGAAACGGCAGCAGGAGCCGTTCGATGCTTTGATCGGCAGTGTCCGCGCCAAGACGAGCCCTGAAAATGCGATTGCGGTCGACTTGCGGCGCCCGCACAGAGGAAGCGGACACGTCGCCCAAGACGTACGTTCCCGGCTGGCCGTCCACCGTCAGGAAGTATTGCGCCATCTCCTCGCTGACGAGGCACGCGCCGGCGTTCATCGTCAGGCTGTCCAGAGCCATGTCAGTCCTCTTCCTCTTCGTGACCGTCGCCCAATACCTGCTCTACCAGGGTTCGCATGTTCGCCATGGTCTGCTCTCTGGCCACGACAAGGAACTCGGTGCCCAGCCGCGAACCATAATTGTGAAGCCTGCCGGTCTCCCCAGGTCCCTGAATGTACCGATCCGGGGCCCCTATGATCCTCGTCATCGTCGACCTCCTGTTGTCGGAGCATTGGTGTGGCTGCACAGCACCGCTGTTCCTGTCCCTATTCTACGCACTGGGCATTCCAACGCAACCATGTCCCACTATACTGGAACCACGAGTCCGGTGCGCCTCTGCCAGACCGCCCAGGAGACAACATGGCCAAACTTGTCAAAGCACCCTCGACGGCACTCACCCCCGTCCCAGCCGTCCTCGTGACTGCGGGCACGATGGAAGCATCCGACGTCACAACCCTCGCCTGGGTCGGAACTGTCTGCTCCGAACCCCCGATGATCAGCATCAGCGTCCGCCCGGAACGCTGGCTGCACCACTTCATCGTGGAGGGAGGCGCCTTCGTCGTCAACATTGTGGACACCGCCCATGCACGCGCCCTCGACCTCTGCGGCAATGTGTCCGGCAAGGATACCGACAAGTGGGAGCTGAGCGCCCTTACCCGCGAGCAGGGAACAGCCACAGCCGTGCCTCTGGTGGCGGAGTGCCCCATCAACATCGAGTGTGTCGTGCGCCAGACTCTGCACCTTGGCACCCATGATATGTTCATCGGCGAGGTCGTCGCAGTGCACGTGGATGAGCGCGTCCAGACAGGCGGTCGTGTCCTGGACCCAGTCTGCTACGTAAGTGGCCAGTACTGGAAGCTGGGAGACCTTATCGGCCCCTCGGGGTTCTCGCGCAAATAGCTCCGCAGTAATGCGCTTTCCGCTCTCGGCGGCGTGAATGGGACGTCCCGGATGAGCTTCACCTTCACGGTTCCTCTTGCACGAATCCAGCGGAACTCTATTCTGCTAATAGAGGATACGAGGGGGAGTGCACCTCGGCCGCGGTTGATTGTGCGGCAGATACCCCCCACACACTAGGTATCAGGGAGACAGACATGAGAATGAAGAGGTCGATTGCAGCGGTCTTGCTGTTCCTTCTCGTCGTTGGCGTCGCAGGGTGCAGCGCCCCCAAGGATACCACGACCCCCTCGACAGGGGACACCACGGTTGATACCAACCGCACCATTGTTGAGGTTAATGCCAAGAAGGTCGAAGAGCTTATCCAGACAGACCGCGATCTCGTCATCATCGACGTATCTGGTAAATGGGCCGACGGACACATCGTGGGTGCATTGGATACTCCGGTTGACAAGCTGCAGGAGATCATCAACGGCAACTTCACGCTCAGTGCCAGCAAACACTACGTCGTCTACTCCCGTGACGAGGAATCCAGCAAGAAGGCGGCCACCATGTTGCTGACAAGCTCCTTCACCGTCATCAATCGCCTGGTAGGTGGGTATGACGCCTGGGTGGCGAACGGCGGCTACGTCGAGAAATAGGCGCCCTGAACACTGACAACAGTGAAGCCCCAGTCATGTGAGGCTGGGGCTTCTGCATGACCTGCCGTCTGCCGTTCAGGAGTGTTTGTCGTGTGGCAGGTTGACGTCCTCGGCATGACCCTCGCGACGCTCGACTTCTTCCGTGTAGGTGTCTGAGCGCTTCGCAGCATCTTCGACGGCCTGCTCTGCGCGCGCATGACCGGACGCTACAAACCAGTCCCGCGCGACGATACGCTCCATCCACTTGTGAATCCGGGCCAGCTCGGTTTCGTTCTCCTCGATCTCGGCGTACGTGAACTTCTCCTTCTCGGTCTCGCGGTCCAGTTCATACACCAGGCGTTCGCACTGCTCCACGATCTCATCGTAATCTCCGTCGCGCTGCAGTTGAAACGCAGCAATCACACGAGCATCGTCTTCTTCATCGATGAACTCCATCCTCCCGACGAGAACCTCACCCCCGCTGGACACCACCTCGGCTTTGAGAGCGAGCACCTGCGCGAGCAGGGTCTCCGTCATTGGCAGCACGGCGGCCCCCTGCTGGACGTAGACCGCGCCCAGCTCCTTCAGTTTCCTCCACAGGTACACACGCGTGCGCGATGGCTCTGCAGGAACCTTGTACGTGATAGCCAGCCAGGTCTTCATGCTGCGACCATCGGCTTCGCACGAGTTGAAGCCCGCATCAGAACCGTGAGAGCGATCATGGCCACAAACGCGAGGATGGACCCGAAGATGAACGGCGCGCTCGGGTTGATGCGTTCCCACAGGATGCCGGCGATCAGGCTCGCAGGGAGTGCACTGACGCCCACGGTAGCATTGTACAGACCGAACGCTGTGCCGCGCTTCTCAGACTGTGGGACGAGGTCGGCGACCAGCGCGCTTGCGACGCCGTCCGTCATGGCGTAGTAGACACCATACAGAGCATACAGCGCCCAAATCTGCCATCCCTGTGTGGCGAACCCGAAGCCCAGGTACACGAGGGCATACACCATCCAGCCAGCGCGGATGACACGGTTGCGCCCGATACGGTCCGACACGATGCCCGCGGGGATGGATAGCGCCGATGTCACGCCCTTCCACATGGCCAGCATGAGGAAGATCTGCACGATATCCAGACCGGCCTTCTGAGCTTTGAGCATGAGGAAGGCGTCGCTGCTGTTGCCCAGGGTGAAGACGATCATGATGACCAGGAATGCCTTGAAGCGCCAGTCGAACCCCTTCAGCGACAAGTTCAGGGTCCTCGGATTCGCAGTGCGCGGCGCGTTTTCACGTACGAAAGCGGCGATCAGGGGAAGCGCCAGAACGGCAGGGATGCTCACCATGATGATCAGTTTCTGATAGACCGAGCGTGTCAGCGTTATCGCCGCCGCAGATCCGCTGGCGGCAACCATGCCGGCCGCAGCCAGCATGCCAAAGACGGACCCGAGCGTGTCCATGGAGCGGCCGTACCCGAAGGAGCGACCAAGCTTCTTGTTCTCGGACGAGTCGGCCAGCAGGGCATCCTTGGGAGACGAACGGACTCCCTTGCCCGTACGATCGGCGAAGCGCAGGACCGCGGCAAAAGGCCATGAGCTCACGAAATACAGCAGCGGCTTCGTGACATTAGAGATGACGTAACCGCTGAACGCCAGCCATTTGCGCTTCTTCATCCTGTCAGACAGCCAGCCGAACACCCACTTCAGAATCGTGGCCGTCGTCTCCGCCAGTCCCTCGATGAACCCGATGACCGCTGGCTTGACACCGAGCGCGTTGGCAAGGAACAGCGGCAACGTCTTGACCGTCACCTCGCTGCTGAAATCCGTCAGCAACGAGACAAAGCCAAAGACGAAAACGTTCTGACTCAGCCCAAAGAACTTGCGCTGCGGTCTCTCCTGGCTCGTTTCCACCGGCACGCTCACTTCACCTGCGTCTTCCATACTTGACTCCTCTCAACTGATACATGTAACTGTTGTTACAGTATACCTAGTGTTACATGATGTCAAGTGAGCGATGTGGTGGTTTGGGCGCGACAAATAGAGTCGTGGAATCTGCAAATATGTCGTGGAATTGATGATGACAGCACGGGAGGGCTGAGACGCCGAGGTACCGCAATGTCGTCTCCACGGTTGATTGCACCAGCGTCCGCGATAGTGACAGAGATTTCGCTCTGAGATGTCTCACGCGCCATGTCCTTCTCCGTCTCCCTTGTTTGGCCCCTTCTCGTGGCCACAATTCGTTGATGATGCTACACTAGTATTGGAAAGCATGGCGCGGTCGTCTTGATAACTAACGCCGAAGGGGGCACCATGGCTCGCGGAAAGACAAAGAACAGCATAGCAGTCAAATCAAGCAGAGGGACTTTGTCGCCCATTGAGACCATCTTGACTGACCAGGTACTTTTCGAACGATACAACCTGACTCGGGAAGTCATAGACTTCTTTGAATCCAAAATCCGTCGAATAGAGGCGAACAATGAGTGACGAACATGCGCTGGCAGTCTTTGAGAACTTCAAGATCCGAAGGGCATACGACGAAAAGTCAGAAACGTGGTATTTTTCCGTGGTTGATATTGTCGGGGCATTGCTTCAGCGGGCGGATTATCAGACTGCCAGAAACTACTGGAAGGTCCTGAAAAGCCGCCTTAAGAAAGAGGGAAGTCAAACGGTTACAGATTGTAACCGGTTGAGAATGATCGCCGAAGATGGCAAAATGCGGGAGACCGACGTTGCCTCGCCAAAAACGCTCCTGCGAATCATTCAGTCGGTGCCCAGCCCCAAAGCAGAACCCATTAAGTTATGGCTCGCGAAGGTGGGTTATGAACGAATTCAGGACATGAGCGACCCGGTCCGTTCTCTTGACCGCGCCCGGGAATACTGGCAACAGCAGGGCCGGAGCGAAAAATGGATTCAGCAAAGGATGATGGGGCAGGAAACCCGCAACAAGCTCACTGATTACTGGAAAGAACACGAGATCAAGGATGAAGAGGAATACGCCATTCTGACCAATATCATTCATCAAGAGTGGAGCGGCATTTCGGTCAAACAACACAAACAGATCAAGGGCATCAAGACCCAGAACCTGCGCGATCATATGAGTGAAGCGGAGCTGATCTTTACTGCCCTTGCAGAGCTTTCTACCCGTCAGATTGCCCAGAGCGTCGAAGCGACTCGCATGACGGAAAATGCCGAAGCGGGAAGGAAAGGCGGAAAGATCGCCCGAAGAGCGCGCCTTGAACTCGAGCAGGAAACCGGCAAGAGCGTGGTTACAAGCGAGAATTTCCTGCCGCCTGGCGCCCCGCGGAAGAAACTGAAGGGAGATTCGAACGAGCGCAGCGAGTGACACCGCAACACTTCGCCGACATATCCGGACCCTCAGGAACCTCTGACAATTTGACCGATTGAAGCCACTGCCTGGGCAAATAGAAACAAGATCCGGAAGGCTTTTGACGGTTGGGACAGACTTGGACAAACGGAACAGGTCCGCGCGAGAATCGACATCCGGACTTGCAGGGAAAGTCATCTTGGAGTAGTCCGGATCTCCCATCCGGAAGGCGATCCTGCCCAGCTGGCTTGCTCAACCAGGCCCGGACTACTGCGGAGATTCCATCCTGGTTGGCATTCCAGAATCCGGGTTCATTTCCCAAGAACCGCGTTCATTCTCCAGATCCCCCGATTCGCGCCAGATTTCCCGGACTCGCGCTGACGCCGCTGTCCCAAGCCGACAAGGGCGCCTCGACGACCACGCTGCAGTAGGAGTACCTGGCGCGTGACGCAAATACTCTCAGAATACTATCGGAATCCTTGCCCTCCCTCAAGTTCCTTTCTACAGATATACAGGTGGTTACTGCAAGTCCTTCAAATACACCAAATCTTGAAACCGAATTCAGGTCAGGTTTCCCCTGGTACCCGAATCAGCACCTTGCCCAAGGCATGACCGGCTGCAAGATAGAGGAAGGCGGCAGCGCCCTCGGTGAGTGGGAATGTCCTATCAATGACGGGATTCAGCTTTCCCTCCTGTAGAAGTTCCATAATGAATGCCAGATCTTTTGTGTTGGGTTTTGCCGCCAGAGACCGGATCTTCTTTTTGCCCAGCGACATCATCGGTCCGAAGAGCAGGGATTCTATGATCTGGGGGAACGTGCCGCCGACCATGACATAGGTACCTGCAGACGCCAGAGACCGCTTGTACGCCGACAACGGATGGTAGCCGTTGATGGCAATGATGAGATCGTATCGGATTCCACTCTTGGTGAAGTCTTCCACCCTGTAGTCAATCACATGGTCCGCCCCAAGGTCCCGTATCTTCTGTACGTTTCCCGTGCTGCATACGGCGGTAACTTCGGCACCGTAGTACTTGGCAAGCTGGACCGCGAAGGTTCCCACGCCGCCGCTTGCTCCGTGGATCAGGACTGTTTGCCCCGGCTTGATACATCCGATATCACGCAGTGCCTGGAGAGCAGTAACAGACGCCATCGGCGAAGCCGCTGCATCTTCAAAAGACACCCCCGGTGGCTTTCGAACCACTATGCTCTGAGAAGCTCGAACGTATTCAGCCATACCGCCGGATCCGCAGCCCGAAGTATCGGCAACGACTTCGGCCCCTGCCTTGAATGCCAAGACGTTCTTGCCGACCGACTCTACCGTTCCGGCAACATCAGCCCCGAATATTCCGGTTTTCGGTATGCCGAGTCCCATCTTGAAGGTTCGGTAATCCATGGCATTCAAGGCTGTAGTATGGACCTTGATCAGGACGTCGCCATCGCTGGATACAGGCTTTTCAACGTCACAGTAAGAAAGGCGATCTGGGGATGTCCTGTCGTAGACTATTGCTTTCATTCCACTCTCCTCATGCTCTGAAATCGTTCTTCTGTCGTTGCCGGTACTCATCACGTATTCTCCCTAGCCTTGTACCCAAACACCTCAGTGATCGGCATGCCGAATGCGTCGGCGATGCGGAAAGCCAGTTCGAGTGTGGGCGAGTATTTTCCTGCTTCCACAGCGATAATCGTTTGTCTGGAGACATCTGCCTTTTCAGCGAGTTCCTGCTGGGTCATTTCACTGGCAAAGAAACGAAGCGTGCGGATGTTGTTCGTAACTTCGAACTTCTTAGGCATTGCTGACACCCTTGCCATAGAAGTACAGGCTCGCGGCGCCTTCCACCAACGATCCGACAAGGAATGAAAGGTACATCACGTTCAGCATGACGACCGTTGAATAGCCGAGGACCAGAAGGATCAGCGCGCCGACAAATCCGACACCGGCGAGAACGAAGCCTATCTGCGAGGACTTCAACTCGATGAGCTTGTCCATCTCATCCTCTATCACAGTGGCCTCAACTCTCTTGTCAATCTCCTTCTCATCGCATGCCCGGTCTTTGACGGCAATGCCAATCGACAGGGCGATATGGAAGACGATCTGGAGGATAATGGTCACTACGATTCCGATGCCGATAAAGACAAGCATTGTCCCGGCCCAGAACTTCAGATTTCCTTCAGCAATTGCGCCCGAAGAATAGCGACCGAATGCATAGATGCAGTACTCGGCAAGAACTAGGGCTCCCCCAACCATACTTGTTATTGTCTTCTTGCTTTGGTAGGACATAGTCGACACTCTCCTTTACAATGTGTAATGTCTGGTAAACGTATTGTAAAGTATGTTAGTCTTCGTGTCAAGAGTCCTTGCCATGAATGGCAAAGTTGCTTCTGTTTAGCGCTTGTCTTGGTCAACAGTAAGAGGAGTCGCTGGCATTCATGGATGCCATCTCTGAAGTGCCAACGGCTCGAAGCAAGTCCCGGGCGGAGAAAGAGAGGCGAAAGAGAGTGTGTGGTGGAGATAGGGGGGATCGAACCCCCGACCCCACGCCTGCCCTTTGCAGAAACGCCTCAAAGGATCCGCGAAAGTAGGCTATAGTGGACGCATGGATCTGGACAAACTTCGGACGACCCTGCAAGAGCTGGGAGAACCCACTTACCGTCTCAAGCAGATAACATTGGCGGTCTATCGAGACCTGAAGGAAGGTTTCGATGCTGTCGACACGGTACCACAGGCGCTGAGGAACGACCTGACTCGGCTCCTGGCCTTCAATGAGCTCACCCTCAAGGCGGAGCAGGAATCGCCCGATGGTTCCGGCAAGGCCCTGCTCTTCACGCATGACAACCTGGCGATCGAAAGCGTTCTCATCAAGCACGAAGACGGCAGCCGCACGGTGTGCGTGTCGACTGAAGCCGGCTGCCAGATCGATTGCTCATTCTGCGCTACCGGACACCTGGGCTTCAAGAGAATCCTCACGCAATTTGAGATCGCTGAGCAGGCGATATGGTTTGCCCGCAAGTTGAGAGGCGCAGGAGAGAAGGTCACCAATGTGGTATTCATGGGAATGGGGGAACCCTTTCTCAACTACGACAATGTCAAGAGGGCGATCCTGCTGCTGAACGACAAGGATGGCTTCAACTTGGGGCAACGACGCATCTCCGTCTCCACGAGCGGCATTATTCCCGGGATTGAACGTTTTGGGGCTGAAGACTGGCAGGTCAACCTGGCGATCTCTCTGCATGCTCCCAGCAATGCCTTGCGTTCCAGGTTGATGCCGATCAACACGACCTATCCCCTGGAGAAGCTGATGCCCGCTCTCGACAGGTACGTCGCAAGAACCAACAGGCGACTCATGATCGAGTACCTGCTTCTGGGGGGAGTAAACGACAGCCCCGGCCAGGCTCAGGCCCTGGCGGTTCTCATCCACGCTTACAGAGATGTCTCTCGCCTGAGCGTGGTGAACCTGATCACCTACAATGCGACTGGCGACAGCCACGACGCGTTCAAGGCTCCGAGCCCGGCCGCGCTGAGAGCATTCGAAGGGGTCCTGACTCACCAAGGGATTGCGTGGACACGCAGAGTGAGTTTTGGAAGTGACATCGGCGGAGCTTGTGGCCAGCTGGCCGGTGAGCTGCACTCCACAGCATGACAGCGCACTGACGGAAGACACCACACACTACCGAACCCCCGGCTCAAAGCCGGGGGTTCTCTCTACATCCTATGCGTGTGGAGCCATGTCCGATAACTACTTGGTCTTCGCCTGGTTTGCGACGGCAGCTGCTGCCTGTGCAGCGGCCTCCGGGTCGCCGAGATAGGCGTGGCTGATCGGCTTGAGGTGCTCGTCCAGCTTGTACAGGAGCGGGATGCCGGTGGGGATGTTCAGCTCGGTGATGTCGTCATCGCTGATGCCGTCGAGATACTTGACGAGAGCACGAATCGAGTTGCCGTGTGCAGTGACGATGACCTTCTTGCCGGCCTTCACTGAGGGAGCAATCGTCCCTTCCCAATACGGAACGAACCGTGCTACGGTGTCCTTGAGACACTCGGTCAGCGGGAGGTCGGCCTCGGGAACGTCCGCGTAGCGAGGATCGTGTCCCGGCCAGCGGTCATCGGTCTTCAGGAGAGCAGGCGGCTGAGTGATGTAGCTGCGCCGCCACAGCTTGACCTGGGCCTCACCGTACTTCTCGGCTGTCTCCGCCTTGTTGAGTCCCTGGAGGGCTCCGTAGTGACGCTCGTTGAGCCGCCAGCTGCGCACCTCCGGGACCCACATGAGGTCCATCTCGTCGAGGACGATCCACAGCGTGCGGATAGCGCGCTTGAGGACCGACGTGTACGCCAGGTCGAAGGTGAAACCGGTCTCCTTCAGGAGCTTGCCTGCGTCGTGCGCTTCGGCGACGCCCTTCTCGGACAGCTCAACGTCGGTCCATCCCGTGAACCGGTTCTCCTTGTTCCACGTGCTTTCACCGTGCCGCAGCAACACTACTTCGTACATGTGTCTCCTCCTTGGATGATCGATTCTTGTTCAGCATAGCGGATGCATCATGCATATTGTGAAACCTCTGTGGAGAGGCGGGTCCCGTCAGCGTTCCGCGATCGACCGCTCGAGGCGTCCGCGGGCGAGAAGGAGCGGGATACCCACAACCTGCACAGCAATGCCGGGGAGGCCCGTGACGATGGCGGCAACGACATAGGCGACAGGTTCAGCCTTGAGCCCAATGAATGGCCCCAGCACCGCGACCGCGAGACCCAACGCGATTCTGCCCGCCATCATGGCCAACAGGAGCGACCAGAAAGCCGTCAGCCGCCAGCTACGGCGGGCGACTCCGGCAACCAGACCGTAAACCGCCAGCTCGACGGCCATCGGCGGCAAGATGGCGACCGCTGGCATGCCCGTCATGAGCGTGCTCACCGTGGGAGTGGCCACGCCGAGGAATACCCCTGCAACGGGGCCCAGCAGCAGTCCACCCAGCAGGACGGCATAGTGCATCGGCAGGAGGGTCCTGCCGCCGAGCGCTCCGAACAGGGAGTGAAACACCAATGGCAACAGCAACCCAACGGCCAGCAACAGGCCGGCCGTCGTCAGAGTTCGGACAGGAAAGCGTCGTGTCATCGGTCCCTCAAGGCCAAGCAGGATGAGTGCCTCTCACTATAGGAACAGCCCCCGCAACTGTCAACTTGCGTTCTGATGACGCGTCCCGTGAGGCTGAGAACAGCTGCGACGAACGGTAGAGGAGATGCCGGTCCACTGAAAGAAAGCCCGGCCGCACAGCGACCGGGCAGAACAATGGAGAGATCGACGCTCTAGGGGCTCCGAGTGATGTCGTCCTGGGGATGATCCTGCTGGACGGGGGGTTGTGATGGAGTCGAGGTGGCCTGCGTCGAACCCGGCCTCTGAACGTTGCTGTCGCGCTCGCCGGTCATGGACGTCACATAGATAGCGGCACCGGCTGCAATGAGGAGCACCGGCACAACGATGCGCCCGGCAGCGCCAAGCCGGAAACCGCCGATCCCAAGCACAACTTCGAAGAAGATGCCAAAGGCGATGAAGAGCATGACAGCGATCCGCAGAGTCTTCTCGGCAGAACGCACTGCTGCCGAATTGCCCGTACGCTTGCCCCACAGGTACTGACCGAGGCCGATGCTGCCCGGAAACAGGAGAGCCCACGCATATGCCCAACTCTGCCATTGCCCTGTGACGTTCTGGACAAAGAGGATGATGCCCGTTACGGCAACGATGCTACCAAAGATGACCAGGCCTTCGTTGCTGCGGTGTGTGTCACGGAAGCCGAGAGCCATGATGAGTCCACCGGGGACGATGACCCAAAAGGGCCACAGCCAGGATCCCAGGTCGATATGGATGAATCTGGCGATCAGGATCCAGGCTCCCACGCCGAGAAGCAAGAGTCCAAGGGCTCTTGTATTGCGTTCGTGCTGTTCATTGTTGTTCATCTCGTACCCCCTTGTACAGGCTGCAGGAAGACCTGGGCTCAGGCCCGTGACAAGGGGTGAGCTGGTTCATGCACCGTTCATTTCGTATACGCCGACCAGGCCGGTCGGGTTACAGCGCCCTTCCCTCCCGGGCCGTCATGGCAAGTTCAAGGTCGTGTACCCAGCGCTGAGTCCGTATGGTGATGCTGCTCAGTCCTGCCGCGACGGGGTCGAGAAAACTCAACGTATCCGTCATGACGGTCGACGTGCTCAACATACGGGCGACATGTTTGAATGCGGGTCCGGGAGCATTGCGGTAGCTGCAGAAGAGTGCGACGCGCTTGCGTGCGAGAGGAGCTGTCCGGATGTAGCTGCGAAGCACGGGACTGAACGTACCAAGCCAGACGGGGCTGCCCAGAATGATAAGGTCGTAGGTTGAAGCATCGTGTTCGACGGGGACCAACAGAGGCTTCTGAGACAGCAGCAGATGGCGCAGCGTCCAGAAATAGTGCCCTGCTCCTGTCCCCGACGGCTCGCCGACCGCCCGCAGTTCCTCCAGATCGGCCTGTGCCGCGTTGGCGACCTGTTCAGCGATGGTCCGCGTGTGGCCGGCGGAGGAATAGTACATGACCAGGACCTTGAGCTGTCTTCCTGCGACCTGCATGGGCTTCCTCCTGGCGGAACATCCTCTCTCGAAGGAGAGTATATGCAGCTTTGATCAGCTTGCCACAAGGGCTGAGGCAAGATGGGGAGGTGATCCGACCGAGCAAGCTATTTGACGCTGTCTCAAGGGTCTTGACGCGATTTTTCCGAAATTGTATACTTGTTTATGGCAGGATACGACATGCCAGAATTGTGTATGGAGGTCATCGGTGCTTACAGGCAAGGTAAAGTGGTTCAA
The DNA here is from genome assembly GCA_013824685.1 of Coprothermobacter sp. Taxonomy (NCBI): domain Bacteria; kingdom Pseudomonadati; phylum Coprothermobacterota; class Coprothermobacteria; order Coprothermobacterales; family Coprothermobacteraceae; genus Coprothermobacter; species Coprothermobacter sp. Next base: position 20,806 of record PNOG01000003.1, read on the forward strand.
CGGAGAGAAGGGTTATGGCTTCATCACTCGTGATGACGGCGAGAAGGACGTATTTGTCCACTACAGCGCAATCATCGGCTCCGGCTTCAAGTCCCTCAAAGAGGGCGACGTTGTGGAGTTTGAGGTTGTGCAGGGCGACAAGGGCCCGCAGGCGAAGGACGTCCAGGCCAAGGCCTGATCACTGACACCTGAACCGAATCGAGTCCCCGGCTTGCGCCGGGGACTTTCCATTCTTGCAGCCAGATCGTACGGATACCGATTGACATGAGTCTGCACCGCCCATATGCTATGGTGCGCTGGATGACATTCAGTGGGGAGAGTGGCACAATGGACATCAGGGAGTTCTACGACTACTGCAAGGAGATCGCGAACTACAGCAGCGCCGCGGCGCTTGTCGAATGGGACATGAGGACCAAGATGCCTCCAAAAGCGGCACCAGACCGATCGGAGGTGGCAGGGAAGCTGGGAAGGACTGCTTTCGAGATGTCGACATCTCCGCGGATGGCCGCGTTCGTCGAGTACTTCAACCGGCCTGCAGTCGACCGGCAGCTCAGCGAGGTCGACCGGAGAAACGTATACCTCGAGACGAAGCAGTACCGGAAGATCTCCGCAATCCCTGCCGACAGGTTCGAGAAGTTCACTGTGGCTTGCTCGAAAGGCGAGTACGCATGGCAGGAGGCAAAAGCCAAGTCCGATTTCGCGACGTTCCGTCCCTGCCTCGAGGAGATCGTCGCGTACCAGAAGGAGTTCGTCGAGTACTGCGGCTACGAGAAGAACAGGTACGATGTGCTGCTGGACGACTATGAGCCTTCCGTGACGACTGAAGACCTCAGGGTTATTATCGACGGCCTCAAGTCCGAGCTGGTGCCATTCATCCGACAGCTGCAGGAAGAAGGAAAGCGACCCGACACCTCGTTCCTCAAGGGAACCTTCGACAAGGCCACACAGAAACAACTGTCACTGGATATCCTGAAGGTCATGACGTACGATTTCGACGCCGGCCGGATCGACGAGACGGCACATCCCTTCACCACAGGCATCGGCTTCGGCGACGTCCGCGTGACGACCCATTACTACGAAGACAACGTCGCCTCGGCACTCTTCTCGACGATGCACGAGGGAGGGCACGCCCTTTACGGACAGGGGATTTCCGAGGAATACCGATGGATGCCTATCCAGAAGGGAGCTTCCATGGGTATTCACGAGTCACAGTCCAGAACCTGGGAGAACCTGGTCGGTCGGTCCGAAGCGTTCTGGAAGTACTACTATCCATGCTTTCAGAGCCACTTTGTACAGTTTGAGGGTGTCCCTGTCGAGGACTTCTATCGGGCAATCAACGTCGCCGAACCGTCGCTCATACGGACCGAGGCAGACGAGGTCACGTACAACCTGCACGTGATGCTCCGTTTCGAGATCGAGGAAGCTCTGATCAATGGGAGAGTCCAGGTGGCGGAACTCCCGGACCTCTGGAACGCCAAAATGAAAGAGTATCTCGGCATGGAGGTTCCCGACGACGCACACGGCGTCCTGCAGGATGTCCACTGGTCGGGTGGCCTGTTCGGCTACTTCCCGTCGTACATGCTCGGGAATCTCTACGCTGCGCAATTCTTCGCTACGGCCAGGCAAGAGATCCCGGATCTCGACGGACAGATCGCCGCCGGCCACCTTGACGTGTTGCGCGAATGGCAGCGGTCCAACATTCACCAGTACGGCGCCCTGTACGATCCAAAGGACCTCATTGTGCGGGTGACCGGGAAACCGCTGGACTACCGCTGTTTCATGAGCGAGGTGAAGGAGAAGTACTCCAGGATCTACGGGATGGTGCCGTCAGAGACGAAGTAGCGCGCAGGATTCATCCTCATTCGCTCCCGCATGTGCCGGGAGGACACGTCGGAGGAAATGAGAATACATGGTGAATTCACACGCTGCAACTCTGGCACTTGTATCGGGGAAGATCCTTTATATACTGCTCTATGGCAAGATAGTACATGCCAAGTTTTATGGAGGTTTCAGTGCTTACAGGCAAAGTCAAGTGGTTCAACGCAGAGAAGGGTTATGGTTTCATTACTCGTGATGACGGCGACAAGGACGTTTTCGTCCACTACAGCGCCATCCTCGGTTCAGGTTTCAAGTCGCTGAAGGAAGGCGACGCGGTCGAATTCGAAGTCGTGCAAGGCGACAAGGGTCCGCAGGCCAAGGACGTTACGATCAAGTAGTCTTCCCCCTAAACTGAACCCAATCAGCCCCCGGCTTTCGCCGGGGGCTTTCGTTTGTCCTGCCCTCTTGACTGTGACGCAACGTGAGGTGATAGGAGACGCGCCCCGGCTGTATGCCAGAGCGCGTTTTCTTTAATGAAAGGCATGCTAGATGAAGAAGTTGATGTGTCCCTGGTCCGCGTCGCCCAGCATAGTCGCCACGCCACCCTCTTCGATGCCATCGATGAGCTCTTCGCGACGGATTCCCATGAGATTCATCGACATCGTGCACGCGATGAATGTGCCACCGCCATCGAGGATAGACCGCATCATTGCCTCGACAGGCGTTACATTGTACTTCTTCATGAGACCCAGGATCATGCCAGTGCCCATCCCCATCATGTGCATCTTGCCCAGAATGAGACGCGTCGCGCCACGTGGCATCATCATGCCAAACATCCGTTCGATGAACGTCTTCTTGATGCGCACGTTCTCGTCCTTGCGCAGGACGTTCAGACCCCAGAAGGTGAAGAACATACTGATCTTCTTGCCCATGGCCTGGGCGCCGTTTGCGATGATGGATGCTGCGATGACCTTGTCCAGGTCGTTGCTGAACACGATGATGGTCGCGTGGTCGTCCGCCTTGCCGGAGACGACGGTAACTCCCGGCGCAGCGGCAGCCTGAACAGGCTTTCGCAATGTCGCCGTGACCAGCTTGCCGCGCTGGCGGTCGACTACTTCCAGACCCTGTGCCTGAGCAAAGGCCGCGACGTCAGCGTAGAACCCGGGGTCCGAGGCCGTGACCTTGATCGTGTCACCGGGTTCTGTCACTGCAAGTGCTTCTTTCAGCTTGAGCAGCGGTCCTGGGCACTGAAGGCCACAGGCGTCGATCTCGACGGTCTTCGTCGAAGCTGCGGTGTCTGGCGCCAGCAATTCTGCCTTCGTGGCGCACGGCCCGCTCGTGCAGGTCTGCTGATCGTCCGCCTCGCGCTCGGGGCGAGTGGGCTGTTCCTCAATACCGTGTGTCACAGAAGCTTCCCAGCTTGTATACCCACCGGTCAGGTTGGCGACCTGGAACCCGTTCTGGGCCAGGATTCTCTGTGCAACGTACCCGCGCAGGCCCACCTTGCAGTAGGTAAGGATGATCTTCTTCCCCGCGGGCAACTCGCCGATACGGTCGCGCAGGGTGGAGAGTGGAATGGTGACGGCGTCGGGGATGATGCCACAGGACGTCTCCTCCGGCTCACGCACGTCCAGGAGAATCGCACCCTTGGCCAGTTCGTCGGTCAGATGGTCGGGCGTTACGACGGGTGCCAGGCTCTCGAGGTCGTTCTGGGCCACAAAACCCGCCATGTTGACCGGGTCCTTGGCACTGCCGTAGGGTGGGGCATAGGCAAGCTCAAGGTCCGTGAGGTCATCGACGGTAGCACCCAGACGCATGGCTGTGGCCAGGACGTCGATGCGTTTGTCGACGCCGTCGTAGCCGGCGGCCTGAGCACCGAGCAGCTTGCCCTCCGGGCTGTAGAGCAGTTTAAGATGGACTGGGGTGCTGCCCGGATAGTATCCTGCGTGCGAACCCGGATGGATGGTAACGGACCGGAAGGGGATACCCAGTTTTGTCAACAGGGCCGAGCTGGCGCCAGTGGCCCCTGCAGCAAGATCGAACACCTTGACGATGGATGTCCCCTGCGTGCCCTCGTAGACGTCATCGCGCCCCACAATGTTGTTGGCGGCGATGCGCGCTTGTCGGTTGGCCGGGCCCGCCAGTGGAATGAGCGCCCTGCTCTTCGTCACGAAATGTTCGACCTCAATGACGTCGCCGATGGCGTAGATGTCGGGGTCACTAGTGCGCAGGTGCTCATCCACCAGAACACCGTGAGAGGTGCCGATCGTCAGCCCTACGTGTTCAGCAATCTGCGTGTTTGGTCGTACACCGATGGCGAGAATGACCATGTCTGCTGCAAGCCGGGCCCCACTGGTCAGGGTTACGATCAATGTGCCGTCGATGTTCTTCGCAAACGATTTGACTCCATCACCCAGGCGCAGGTCTACACCATGGATCTGTAGTTCCTGATGGGCGTAGGCAGCGATGTCCGGGTCGAGGAACGCCAGCACCTGCGGCAGCATCTCGACCAGCGTGACATCGACCTTCTGCTCCCTCAGGTTCTCGGCGACTTCGACGCCGATGAAGCCCCCTCCAACGACGACGGCCTTCGTGGCACCAGCACGGACCGCCTGGATGATGCGGTCCATGTCGGGGATGGTCCAGAGCGAGTAGATGCCTTCACTGTCAATGCCCGGGATGGGTGGGCGCAAGGGAGAACCGCCGGGAGACAGGACCAGCTTGTCATACCGGTCGGTCGTCTCGGTGCCGGTGGCGACATCCTTCACGGTAACCGTCTGTGCCTGCCGATCGATGCTGGTCACCTCGCGCCCCGTCAGGAAGTCGATATTGAACCGCTCCTTCATCGACGCGGGTGTCTGGACAAGTAGCTGATTGCGATCGGCAATAACGTTGCCGATGTGATAGGGAAGCCCACAATTGGCGAAGCTGATGTAATCTCCCTTTTCGTAGACGACGATCTCCGCCTGTTCGTCGAGACGGCGCAGGCGCGCTGCGGCCGAAGCTCCTCCAGCGTTTCCACCAACAATAATGACTCTCACATGTTCCTCCTGTTTTCTGGTGCCGTTCATCTCAGAGTCTCAAGACCGTCACGTACATACAAAGACTCTACGGACTAAACCACAAGAAGTCTGTGGCCATATGCCAAAAAGTCAACGGCACAAATTGACAACAACGTGCGGGCGCCACAATACACTCTTGTATGAAGGAGTCCCTTTGCCATACTGATGCCATGACTGAGACTGGCACGGGCAATGCGTTCAAGTGCGCAGGCAGGACGCTCTGTGACCGAGAGCAATCGTTCGCATGACGCACCTTGGCATCGTTTGGCATCCTGAGATGTTCCACGGGCGTGGATGGCGCCCCAGCGGATTCGACGGGTGGTACTTCAAGGTCGTCGATCCCTCCGAGCAGCACGTGTGGGCAATCATACCGGGCATCTGGATGGACCGCGACCCAGCCAGGCAGTACTGCTTCATCCAGTTCCTCGATGGACGGACAGGCCACACGACGATGCACCGCTATCCCACCCAGCAGTTCTGGTCATCGCGCGAGCGATTCGATATCGCGGTCGGCCAGAGCCGCTTCAGCCTGACGTCCATGCACATCGACATCGACGAGCCAGGCCTGTGCCTGAAGGGTGACCTGCGGTTCTCACAATCGCAAGGGTGGCCCGTTCATCTGTGGGCGCCGGGGGCAATGGGACCTCTTGCTTTCCTGCCATTCCTCGAAGGGTATCACGCCATCACGAGTGTCGACCCCCGCATCGTCGGATCTCTCTCCGTCGATGGCGATGAGATGGACTTCACTGGAGGGCGGGCCTACATGGAGCGGGACTGGGGCAGTGCGTTCCCACGTGCCTGGGTGTGGACACAGTCCAACCACTTCGACGAAGACCATGTCTGTCTGACTGCTTCGATCGCGGACATCCCGCTGGCTGGCAGAGTCCTTCGGGGGTTCATCGTCGGGTTCCTGTTCGACGGTGTGTTCTATCGGTGGACCACATGGAATGGATCGCGACTGGCACACTTCGCGTATGACGATGAACATGTCGAGTTCACGGTCGTGGGCGGGAAACGCGTGCTGGAAGTCTGGAGTGGCGGACGGAGTGGGATGGGTCAGGTGTTCGCTCCACGTGCCGGAGCAATGACGAAGATGCTCATCGAAGAATTGAACGCCGTCGTGCAGGTCCGCCTGATCGAGCGGCACGTGCACGGAGACCTCCTGTTGTTCGAAGGCCGCGGACGCAACGGCGGGCTCGAGATCAGCGGCGACATGGCTGCCGTCGTGGGGACACCCGAGGCGCACACCGTCCAGGGTCTGGCTCGTCCATAAGGATGCGGCGAGAGTAGTAGATTTCGATCACCGCGGAGTCGGACCACAGCACGCGCCGTTCCTCGGATGCGGAAGAGGCGCCGACCGCGTGTTGGTGACGGTGTAACCTTCAGGTCCTCCTGGTCGTACGCAAGGTGAGAGCAGGACAGGGGTACGAACACAAACCCGCCTGCCGCAAGCGGTCGTTCCGCTTTCCTGTGGGAGGTAGTGCATGAGAGGACTTGCCATTTTCCTGGTGATTGTGCTCCTGATCGTCGGAGGATTGTATACGATGGGTGTTTTCTCGGGCAAGTCGTGGTGGGAGCCCAACCCCAGTGATCAGCCGGCCCCCGGCGACGTCATGACCGAGGACAAGGCCGTCGAAACGCAGGGCGCACAGAGTGCGCGCGTCGAGCTCAGGATGGGCGCGGGCAAGGTGACTGTGCGGGGCGGGGCTTCGGATCTCATGAATGCCACGTTCTCGTACAACGTCCCTGCGTGGAAACCCATCGTCGACTACGTCGTGACAAACGACCAGGGAAGGCTTCTGGTGCGCGAACCCAGTGGCTCCTACTCTTTCAGCGCCAAGTACCGATATGACTGGGACATCCGGCTGAACAGCTCAACACCGATCGACCTCGAGGTAAAGACTGGGGCCGGGAACGCAAGCCTGGACCTCAGCGACATGATGGTGCGCACCGTGACTGTGGACGCGGGCGCATCCAGCGCAGTGATCACATGTTCTCCGAAGGCCATGACTTCCATGGACGTGAAGACAGGTGTGGGGTCGGTCAACATCGACCTGACCGGCGACTGGAAGAACAGCGCGACCGTACACGTTAGCGGTGGAGTCGGCAGCATCAGGCTGGTCGTCCCCAGGAACGTCGGCGTTACGGTCGAAGCCAAACGAGGAATCGGTTCGATCAGCACACCGGGCTTCACAAAGGACGGAAACACCTACCGCAACGCGGCCTATGGATCCAGCGCCGTTACCCTGAGCATCGACCTCAATGTCGGCGTGGGCTCGGTGACCATCACGCAGAAGTAGCAGGTTCTCCTCGCAGGAGACTGAGGCGGGGCATGGGGGATACCACGTGTTCCGTTCTGTATGCCGCCTGTATGCGGCTGTCGTTCCCGCGAAGGCGGGAACCCACGTCCTTGGACAGGAATGGACTTCCGCCTGCGCGGGAGTGACGGATGAGCCCCCTTGGATGTCGTCAGGGTAGGTATTGATGTTTGACCGGGACACGATTGTGAGTATAACAGGAACTAGACGGTGGCCCTGAGGCTTCGCGGGCACAGACTGGGTATGCTGCGAGAAGCAGGCGTGGATTTGTGCAGGGGAGGTGAGAACGAGGCATCAGTTGGAACAATGATTGTTCCAGTTGATTATGTCGACTGGACGAACGTCGTCAGTATTCTTCAGAAAGTGCGAGCTTGTGACTCATTCAGATGCTCTGGCAAACAGAGAAGAGGAGGATGCATGTTCGGCAACATGAAGAGGATTCTTGCACTTGTTCTGGTAGTTGCCATGACGGTAACGCTTGTGACAGGCTGCGCTCCAAAGCCAAAACCCGTAGTTGCACTGGTTCTGTGGGGATCGCAGGACGACCAGGCGATGCTGCAGACGATGGCCGACTCATTCAAGGCAGCACACACCAACAAAGACTACACCATCACGCTTGGTGTCTGCGGTGAGGATGTCGCCAAGGATACAGTTCTGAGGGACCTGGACGCCGCGGGTGATGTATTTGCCTTCGCCAGCGACCAGATTGCCGCGCTGCAGAGCGCGGGAGCCCTCCTGCCGGTCACCATCAATACGGACGCGATCAAGGCGGCCAACGCGCCTGCTTCGGTAACGGCGGCGACGGTCGACGGTCAGTTAGTGGCCTATCCATCTTCCGCCGACACCTATTTCCTCTACTATGACAAAAAGTATGTATCCGACACAGAGGTAGGCTCTCTCGAGACCATCATGGGCAAGTCCCTGCCGACCGGTGTCACCAACTTCGCCATGAACATGAGCAATGGCTGGTACATCGCCTCGTTCTTCTTTGCCGGCGGATGCAAGCTGTTCGGCGCGACCGGGACAGACGCCACGGTCTGCGATTTCAACAATGCGGGCGGCCTTGCCGCCGGCCAGTACATGATCAAGCTTGCCGCAGACAAGAAGAAATTTGCGGACTACGGTGCCAACTATGACTCGACCATGTGCCAGAACTTCAAGGACCGGAAGCTTGCAGCGGCCGTTTCGGGTACATGGAACGCCACGAAGGTTCAGGAAGCCCTTGGCGCCGACTACGCGGCGACCAAGCTGCCGAGCATCAAGATCAACGGGAGCGACGTCAACATGGGCTCCTTCGCCAACTTCAAACTCTACGGTGTCAACTCCCACACGAAAGCCGCCGAAGACGCACTGGCGCTTGCAGAGTGGTTGACCAACAAGGACAACCAGCTGTTGCGGTTCCAGACGAGGAGCTTCGCACCGACAAACGTGACGATCGATACAGCGACTCTTGCGTCGAACGTAGCTGTTGCCGCCGATGCCCTGCAGGGCAAGTTCGCAACACTGCAGCCCTCCATCAAGCAGATCAGCAACTACTGGACGCCGGCTGCCGCCCTCGGCACCAGCATCGAGACCGGCAAGACCACCACTGCCACACTGCAGAAGGATCTTGACGCGCTGGTCAAGCAGATTCTCGCAGCACTGCAGTAGATTTCTTCTTGCTGAAGTAGTAATGAAGGCGACGGCACGGTTCGTGCGACAGATGCGCGGCTGTGCCGTCGCCTCGTTCCTGCCTTGCAGGAACTGCGAGGCGGACGGAAGGTTGGTGCGACATGGAAGAGAAGAAGGCGTCGAGAAGGACTGAGCGGTCTGGTCTGGCGAACGTACTGGTCACGCTCCGAACCCAGCTGACGTTCCTGGTCAGCAGTTTCCGCAAGGGTGACGGCAGGACGCGTCTATCGTACGTTTTCATGGGTTTCTCCAACCTGGCACGAGGCCAAGTGGCGAAAGGCATCTACTATCTTGTGTGCGAACTGCTGTTTGTCGCTTACATGGTGACGAGTGGCGCGCGTTCTGTCGCAGGGCTTCGCACGCTCGGGACACAGACGCAGCACATCGAGGCGATCTCTGGACAGGTGCCGAAACTCATCCCTGGCGACAACTCCATGCTCATGCTGCTATATGGGGTCGCTGCCATCCTGCTGGTCGTGTGGTTCATCGCCACGTACTTCTGGAATGTCTCCTCCGCCGTTCGAGCTCAGGAATTCCAGCAACAGGGCAAGCCACTGCCCAATTTCAGAACCGAAGCGCGGGAATACCTCGACGCCAAGTTCCACGCCACACTCCTGTTCCTGCCTGTCACCGGCGTCCTGCTGTTTACGGTGCTGCCGCTCCTGTTCATGATCCTGATCGCCTTCACCAACTACGACAGTTCCCACCAGCCCCCTGGATCTCTGTTCCACTGGACAGGGCTGTACAGCTTCAAAGGCCTGTTCTCCAACAGCGGAGTCCTGGGCGGCACGTTCTGGCCCGTGCTGGGCTGGACCCTCACGTGGGCGGTCGTCGCAACCGTGTCCAACTACGTGCTGGGAATGCTCCTCGCCATCCTCATCAACAAGAAGGGCATCAAGTTCAAGGGTTTCTTCAGAACAGTTTTCGTGCTGTCGATTGCCATACCGCAATTTGTGTCTCTGCTCATCATGAGGAACATGCTCGACGACTTCGGCCCCATCAACGGGGTCCTGCAGCAGTGGGGACTCGTAAGCAAGTTCGTGCCGTTTCTGACCAATGCCACGTTCGCAAGGCTCAGTGTTCTGGTCGTCAACCTCTGGGTGGGCATTCCGTATAGTATGCTGATAACGAGCGGAATCCTCATCAGCATTCCCAAGGAACTCTATGAGGCTGCCATGATCGACGGGGCCTCACCGTTCAGCATGTACACCAAGATCATCCTGCCGTTTGTCCTGTTCGTGACGGCGCCATATCTGATCACTCAGTTCATCGGCAATATCAACAACTTCAACGTCATCTACCTGCTGACCGGCGGAGGGCCGAACAGTCTCACTTACTACCAGGCAGGCAAGACCGACCTGCTGGTGACGTGGCTGTACAAGCTGACGGTCAACACGCGCGACTACAGCTACGCGTCAGCGATCGGCATCTGTGTCTTCATCATCTCCGGCGTGCTGTCCCTCATCGCCTACAGGAACACGAAGTCATACAAGAACGAGGAGACCTTCCAATGAGTGGTCAAGCGTCTGCCCGTGCGAAAGGCCGCGCCGTCGCCGGCAACACGCTGGCCTACGTTCTTCTGGCGGTCCTGTGCCTGATCTGGCTGATTCCGATCGTGTGGATCATCGTGATCTCGTTCAGCAAAGGCGTGGCTGGTGTTCCCAACTACTTCTGGCCGAAATACGGCCTCACCTTCCAGAACTACATCAACCTCTTTTCCAACGCGGGGATCAAGTCCGGGTTCTATTTCCCGAGATGGTTCCTGAACACGTTGCTGGTAGCGATCTGTTCGTGTGCCCTCTCCACAGTCCTGGTCCTGTCGGTCGCATACGCTCTTTCGCGCATGCGCTTCCACATGCGGAAGCCGCTCATGAATGTCGCGCTTGTGCTGGGCATGTTCCCCGGCTTCATGTCCATGATCGCCGTGTACTACATCCTGAAAGCATTCGACCTGACGAACACCCTGTTTGCGCTCATCCTCGTCTATGCTGGAGGCGCGGGACTTGGGTTCTACGTCGCGAAGGGCTTCTTTGATGCGGTTCCCAAGGAGATGGACGAGGCGGCCATGATCGACGGAGCGACACGGGCACAGATCTTCTGGAGGATCACGGTCCCGCTGTCCAAACCCGTCATCGTCTACACGATTCTTACGTCATTCCTGGCTCCATGGGCGGACTTCATCTTCGTGAACATGATCATGGGGCCGACCGCCTACAAGAACTACACGGTCGCCCTTGGCCTGTTCCGCATGATCGACCGCGAGCACATCACGACCTACTTCTCCATGTTCACTGCAGGCGCGGTCCTGGTATCGATCCCGATTGTGGCCCTCTTCATCTCCATGCAGAGGTTCTACATCGAGGGCATCACCGGCGGCTCGGTCAAGGGTTGACACCACGGCGTGGGCGTCGCCTTCGGAATGACCTGATGCCTGCCTGGCTAGGTGATGCCATCTTCTATGAAGTATACCCTCAGTCGTTTTGCGACGCGAACGGTGACGGGATCGGCGACATCGAGGGCATTGCCTCGAAGCTGGACTACATCCGCAGCCTCGGCTGCAACGCGATCTGGATCAACCCCTGTTTCGTCTCGCCCTTCAAGGACGGCGGCTATGATGTTGCCGACTACCGGACGGTAGCGCCCCGGTATGGGACGAACGAGGACCTGTGCCGGCTATTCGCCACAGCGCACGCGGCGGGAATACATATCCTGCTGGACCTCGTACCAGGACATACATCGGACGAGCACCCATGGTTCCTGCAGAGTCTCCTGCCGTTCACGAACGAGTATACCAATCGCTACATCTGGACGGATACCGCCTGGACTGCGCCACGGGACTTCCGGTGCGTCAGCGGCAGGTTCGACCGGAACGGCAACTACCTGGTGAACTTCTTCAGCACCCAGCCGGCGCTCAACTACGGTTTCGAGCACGTCACTGAGAGATGGCAGCTACCCTCCACGCATCCTGACTGCCTGGCAACGAGGGAGGCAATAAAGGACATCATGCGGTTCTGGCTCGACAAGGGGTGTGACGGGTTCCGGGTCGACATGGCCGACTCGCTCGTGAAGAATGATTGCGACAAGAAGGCCACGGGTGACATCTGGCGAGACGTACGGGCGATGTTCGACAGCGACTACCCCGAGGCCGTGCTGGTGTCGGAGTGGTCCGACCCCGGGCGGGCGCTGAGGTGCGGGTTCCACGCCGACTTCTACCTGGACCACGAGGACAACGGGTACCACGCCCTGTTCAGGCTTAAGGACCCGGCAACCGGCGAACCGCTGGGCTTCTTCAGCAAACAGGGGAACGGGGACATCAGCCTGTTCATCGGCGACTACCTGAGGCGGTACGAGGACTCAGAGGACTATGGGTACATCAGTTTCATCACGGGCAATCACGACACGCCGAGGATACGCCGTACGTACGACGAGACCGAGCTGAAGCTCGCCTACGCCTTCATCTTCACCATGCCCGGCGTCCCGTTCCTCTACTACGGCGACGAGATCGGCATGCGGTACATCGAAGGGCTCGTCAGCAAGGAGGGGGGATACGATCGTACGGGATCGAGGACCCCCATGCAGTGGACCAGAGGATCCAACTGCGGGTTCTCGGATGCTCCCGCAGACAAGCTGTACATCCCGGTGGACCCGGGCGCTGACGCCCCGACCGTCGAAGCGCAGGCAAGAGATCCCCAATCACTACTGAACACAGTGATCAAGCTCATCCATCTGCGGCATGTGAACGCCGACCTGCAGGCGGACGGGTCGTTCGCCGTGCTGTATGCCGAGAAGAAGGCATATCCCTTTGTCTATCGCAGGGGAGGACTCGTCATCGCCGTCAATCCCTCCGCCCGTCATGCCAGCGCCCCCGTGAACACCATGGGTACGGTCCTGTTCTCGCTCGGAGAATTGCCGACCCGATCCGAACACGAGACGAGCATGGCCCCACAGTCCTTTGTCGTCGTCCAGCTATGAGACCATACCCATGAAGAAGAGGCTCTCAGGACTGATCGCTGTCGTCATTGCCTTCATGTTGCTTGCACCGGGCTGTTCGCGGACCACCCGCTACGAGTACGAGCAGCCCCTCAATGTGGTCAACGACGCGTACCGCACCTGGTACGAGGTCTTCGTCCCCTCGTTCTATGATGCGGACGGCGACGGCACCGGCGACCTGGCCGGGTTGACTGCCAGACTCGACTACCTCAACGACGGGAAGGGCGGCGGCCTGGGCGTGGGAGGCATCTGGCTGATGCCCATCATGCCGTCCCCCTCCTACCACAAGTACGACGTCACCGACTACGAGAACGTCGACCCGGCATATGGTACCCTGGGCGACCTCGAGCGGCTGGTCACCGAGTGTCACAAGAGAGGCATGCGCCTCATCATCGACTATGAGCTCAACCATACGTCCTCCCAGCACCCGTGGTTCCTGTCTGCGACAGCTACCCTTCAGCAGAACCCCGCGCAGCCGGCAGCAAATCCGTACCTGGAGTACTACAACTTCGTCCGGGGCAGACCCGCGGTCGGCAGCTATGCCCGGGTTGGCACAACAGACTGGTACTATGAGGACCAGTTCAGTCCGTCGATGCCCGACCTCAATCTCGACAACGCCGGCCTGCGAACGCAGATTCAGAAATCCACACGTTTCTGGTTGGATAAGGGTGTCGACGGCTTCCGCCTGGACGGGGTGTTGTACTACTACGGAGGCAACAACTCTGGGGACACGGACCGCAACGTTGCATTTGTCGACTGGCTTGTCGACTACTGCCGGACAATCGATCCCGACGCGTACGTCGTGGGCGAGGTCTGGAGCAACGCGTCGACCATCGCGGAGTACTACGGGAGCCACGCGTCGAGCTTCTTCGCATTCCCCTTTGCGCAGGCGACGGGGGTGGTCGCGTCGACGCTAAACGGGACTGGCGCGGATGCGTCCGCTCAGTCATTCTGCAAGGCGACCGCAGCGTGGCAGCGGATGCTGCAGGAGTACGACATGCAGGCGATCGACGCCCCCTTCATCGGCAATCACGACACGGCGCGACCAGCGGGGTTCTTCTCGGGCGACCTGCAGAAAACCAAGATGGCCGGGGGCCTGTACCTCATGATGAGCGGAGGCCCATTTGTCTACTACGGCGAGGAGCTTGGAATGACCGGTTCGCGCATCGACGAGGACAAACGTGGACCCATGCAGTGGTCGGACACGGTGACGACCGGCATGACGAAGGGGCCTCCGGGGATGGACCCACCCGTTCTACTTTTCGAGGCCGAGGAAGTTCAGGACAAGGACCCTGGTTCTCTGCTCAACTACTACCGCCGCGCGATACGCCTGCGGAACGAGAACCCCGAGATTGCCCGTGGTACGGTAACCGTGCTGGGCGGGATCGCGGACCCGGAGGTCTGTGCCATCGCCAAGGCCTGGAACGGGTCGCACATCATCCTGGTGATCAGCACGTCAGAGGAGGCCAAGGTGGTCGAATTCAGCAGGACGGCGAACCAGTGCACCGGTATCCGCGGATACCTGTCGACGACGGGTGCTGCTGTGACTCTGCGGGGGGACCGGCTTACCCTGCCTCCCATGTCCATCGTGGTGCTGAAATGAGCCAGCTACCCGATTGCATCGCGGACATCAGGATTATGCTTGAAATCCTGCACAGCAGGAAGGGCACATGCGGAGCTGAATGGTTTGTCCTGGAACGCTGGAACCACGCCGCGTACCAAGGCGGCACTACCTGTCCCTTCTCGGCGACCCGGGGTACTTCATGAAGCAGGAGAAGCTCCTGCCCCATGGGAACTTGACGATGCTCTGCTATCATAACTCGGCTCGCGCCGTCTGAAGTTGTAGTCATGGAAATCGGAAAGTAACGGAGGTTTTCAATGGATGATAGAACGCCCAGAGTGGCCTACTTCTGCATGGAGTTCGGGCTGCATGAGAAGCTGCACATTTACGCCGGGGGTCTGGGCATCCTGGCGGGTGATATCCTGAAAGCGGCAGCCGACGCCGGACGTCCGATGGTCGGGGTCGGCATCCTGTGGCGCCAAGACTACACCGCGCAGTTTATCGACGAGAACGACCGCCCGTACGACAGCTACCATGAGTATCAGTACGACTTCCTTGAGGACACAGGCGTCGTCGTTACTGTACCCATCCGCGACCAACAGGTGCGGGCGAAAGTGTGGAAATGCACGGCCTTTGGCAACGCGCCGCTGTACCTCCTCGACACGTACCTGCCGGACAATGCGGGCTGGAACCTGACGGGACAGCTGTACGGCTGGTTCGAGGAAGAACGTATCGCCCAGGAGATGATCCTTGGCATCGGCGGCATCCGCGCACTGCAGGCGCTCGGCATCGATGTGGACATTTTCCACTTCAACGACAGCCACGCGGTGTTCGCCGGCGTCGAACTGATCCGCCAGCAGATGGCGAACGGCGTACCCTTTACGGACGCACTCTGGTCCGTGAAGCAGCACATCGTGTTCACAACGCACACGCCGGTGTTCGCCGGCAACGAGGTGCACGCCCACCGCATCCTGCAGTACATGAGCTCGTACGACGGACTCTCCTCCGACCAGATCGTCCAGCTGGGTGGCGACCCGTTCAGCATGACTGCCGCGGGGCTGCGCCTGTCCAGAAAGGCAAATGCTGTGTCGCAGCTTCATGGACACACGGCGCGCGAAATGTGGAAGTACGTCCCCGGAGGCTCCGACATCCTGTCCGTCACGAACGGTGTCCACAACGGTACGTGGCAGGACGACAGCATCCGGCAAGCCCATGCGTCCGGAGGGGACCTGTGGGCCGCTCACAGTGCACTGAAGCGAGCAATGATCGACGACATCGAGCGGCGGAACGGGGTCCGGCTCGACGAGAACGTCCTGACCATCGGGTTCGCCCGCCGCGCCACGCCGTACAAGCGGAGCGACCTCATCTTCTCGAACAGAGAGGTCGTCGGTGACCTGCTGCGCAACCACAGGATTCAGATCGTGCTGTCTGGCAAGGCGCACCCCAACGACATGGGAGGGAAGGCCACCATTACAAACCTCGTACGCATCGCCAGGGAGTATCCTGGCAGCGTCGTGTTCGTGCAGGGCTATGACATGGCCATCGGCAAGATGCTGACACGCGGGTGCGACGTCTGGCTCAACAACCCGGTGCGGCCGATGGAAGCGAGCGGCACGTCAGGCATGAAGGCCGCAATGAACGGTGTCCTCAACCTGAGCACGCTTGACGGGTGGTGGCCCGAGGCCTGCCAGCACGGCGTCAACGGCTGGCAGTTCGGCGGTGGATACGAGGGGTGCGACTGCAATAGCGTGGACGTTGCCTCGCTGTATCAGGTTCTGACCGGCAACGTCATCCCCACCTATGAGAACCGGCGGGACGCGTGGGTCGGCATGATGCATGCCAGCATTGACATGGCACAGTGGGAGTTCTCGGCTGCGCGCATGCTGCAGGACTACTACGAGAAGATGTACGTCTGACGGCGTCGCTCACGACATAGACAACGCACAGCACAGGGAGGGGCCGACGAGGCCCCTCCCTGCATTTCGTCTATGCCAGTTCCGGGACCGGGATCGTCTGCTGTCTGGAGAGCTCGAGGAAGACGGCGCTCCAAGCGATATCGACGGTGGGGATGGCCCAGACGAGCCCGACACCCAAGCACAGGACTCCCAGGATAGTGACACCCAGAGATGCAAAGCAGAGGCCAAACAGTTCGCCCTTGTGGCCGTCCGTCGCGGCGGCGCTCATCTGCAGCGCCTCGACGGGGCCTACACCCTGCGTCACCAGGTAGTGCCCGTACAGGCAGTAGCGAAGTCCCCAGATGATGCCAGGGACGACCAGCAGGATCATGCCGACGCCGACGATGAGGCCATACAGGAGCGTGCCCAGGACAAAGCGCCCTACGTTCTCCCATGTAAGGAAGAAGTCACGTGCAGCGACCTCTTCGCCACGCGCTGCCTTCACCGAGCCGTGGATGACGCCCATACGGATCCACATGGATACGACATAGGCCACGATGCTGAGGACGACGGCCGCGATCGCAATGCCTTGTCTCTGTGGTCCCAGGTTATGCCACCAGAGGTGCAGGCTCCTGGTGCCGTCAGCCTCCTCATGCCATGTCACCGCGCCGTCCAGGACCCATTGCAGCAGAAGCGCCGGCAGAAATGCCCAGACCCACAGACGTGCCTTGTTCCACCCATACCGTATCGACTGAAGGATCATTTTGCAGCTCCTTGTTCCAGCTTGGGGCGTGATTTGCCTCCACGCCACACTACAGTGTACTGTTCTCTGTCCCCACAGGTTACGTCCTGTCCCTGTTTGTCGTTCCCGTTCAGGCGTGTTCCGTCTTCTCTCTCCGTCGTTCCCGCACCCCTTCTGTCGTTCCCGCGAAGGCGGGAACCCAGTCCCTTTTCTCGTTCACAATTTCCGCATAGTGGAACAGCCCTTCCTGCTATCCTCTACGAAATACCCTCACGTCCGGCACTGGCGGCGAGGTAACGGGAGATGCACATGAAAATTGAGACGGCTCAAACGTACATCAGCGGCAGGCTTTGTCTGCCCGAAGGGTACACGCCCTCACTGTCGCTGCGGGAGACGGAACAGGCCATCAAGTTCATTAAGGATACCTTTCAGAGTGGCCTTGCCGCCGCGCTCAACCTTGCGCGTGTCTCGGCGCCGCTGTGTGTGACTGCCGCCTCCGGTCTCAACGATCACCTCAACGGTGTCGAGCACCCGGTCCGGTTTGGCATCCGCAGTATCGACGTGGACGCCGAGATCGTGCAGTCACTGGCCAAGTGGAAGCGTGCTGCTCTGGCCGACTACGGCTTCGGCCACGGCGAAGGCCTCTACACCGACATGAACGCCATCCGCCCTGACGAAATCCTGGACAACCTGCACTCCGTGTACGTCGACCAGTGGGACTGGGAGCGCGTCATCGACGCCGGCGAGCGCACCGTTCCGTTCCTTGAGGGGATCGTGCGAGACATCTACGGTGTCCTGCTGCGCACGAGTCGGCTCGTGCACGAGCGCTATCCTTCGGTACCGACTCTGGAACTGCCGGACGAGCTGGTCTTCGTGTCCAGCGAGGACCTGGAGGCCGATGACCCCAACCACACGCCTCAGGAGCGAGTGGACCGCATCTGCCGTGATGCGGGCGCCGTGTTCGTCATCGGTATCGGAGCGCTGCTGCGCAGCGGGTTTCCCCACGACGGGCGCGCAGCTGACTACGATGACTGGTCGACACCCGTGGACGAGACACATCGTGGCCTCAACGGAGACCTGTTCATCTGGAACTCCGTCCTGGGTTGTGCGTTCGAGCTTTCGTCGATGGGCATCCGCGTAGATCCGTCCGCCCTGCTGCGCCAGCTTGAAGCGCGCAGCGAGCTCGCCAGCTGCGACCTCCCATATCACCGCCGCCTGCTTGCGGGCGACCTTCCTCTGACCATCGGTGGTGGCATCGGACAGTCGCGGCTCTGCATGCTTCTTCTGCACACTGCCCACATCGGCGAGGTCCAGTCGGGCATCTGGTCTGGTGCCATGCGGTCCGCCTGTCTCGCTGCAGGGATACCTCTGCTCTAGAACGGATGCGTGAAGCGCTACCCGGCGACGGCGCTCCGCGCAAACTCCTCTGCCCCGGTGAGGTCCGCGGCATCCGGGTGTGTGCGGTTAAAGAGCAGGAACCTTCCCCGGCAGAAGTAGCACTTGTCAGCTACGACGATCCCCTGCCGTGCCAATAGGTCCTTCATGACCCCCACTGCCTTCTCCTTGTGCTCCGGAAAGCCCGTACTGAACACTATCACCTGCTTGACGAGGGCCGGATCGAGCCCTTCGATGTACTTCTTCATCGATGAATCGATGTCGCCGCCATGGACCGCTGCCCCCAGGAACAGCATGTCCACCGGCTCGCTCACGACCGCAGCGCTGACTGGCTCCGCCACGCAGCCTGCAGCGCGCGCAATCGCCTCGGCCACCTTCTTCGTGTTGCCTGTCGTGGACTGGTACACTACTCTAGCACGCATGATACCTCCATTGACTACGTTCACGTCTGGCTCCATGGGAGCCTCACAGCCGCATTGATGGCGAATACTCAGAGTCTGGCCGTTGATCTCTGACGCCTGCCTACAATGTTATATCACAACACTGAACACGAGCAGCAACAGCTCCCCGGCAATCGCTCCGCCGTGCGACCTCCACAGACCCAGGCCCACCGTCGGCGACCCAGCGAACAGCAGGGGCAGGTCAGGCTGAACCGACGGCCACATGGGATGAGAGACGAAATCCAGGATCCAGTGGCTAAACACGACCAGTCCGATGAGCACCCCGGCACGCCGATCGCGGTACAGGCAGGCGGGTGGCAGCCAGCCCGCCGGCCAGCGACCACACTGACGCCATGAGGAGACCGTGCGACCAGGGCGAACCCGAGGGCGGCAGGTGCTCGACCCCCGTGAGCAGGAACACGCCCCACACGATGTCGAGAGCCTCTGCAGCCGCCAGCAGAACGACCAGCGATACCCGTGGAGCTGCCTTCTTTGCCACCAGACTGGCTGCGACGTGCCCGAATATCACCAGATCCCCCTCAGGCGAGATACCAGGTAGTCTACAGGTGTCTTCGTCGGAAGCCAGAGTTGGCGAGAATTTATGACATGAGTAGGTTGCATGCGACGGCAGTCCGTTGCTCAGCGCATACCATCGGACTGTCGTCATCGGACACAGGGAGGACTATGGAACTCTCGCGGCGCAAGCATGTCATAGTGAGGAGACATCTGGATGTGCTCGTTGGTTCGACATCGCCCAGATGGACGGGGAGGAACGATGAGAAGAGTATTGGCTGTCCTGATACTGATTGCAGTTACGGTCTCGTTGACTGCATGCAAGGGTCCCGAGCCTGTGAGCTTTGAGGAGCTGCTCTCTTACAACAATATCATCGCACACATACGTGCGTCCGACGTGGAGAGCATCCCAAAGGGACTGACCTACAGGGAAATCATCACGAGACTTGGCAAGTCACGAGACGTGGGCAGCGGCCTGCATGTAGCGCAGTACATCGTGGACGACAAGTGGAATCTGTACATCTCCTTCCCCAGCCCGGACGAGGTCTGCGTAAAGAGTGGAACAGAGCTTTTGCAGGGTGCTCAACCCATCGTCGACGACAGCGACACGATCGGCATCAGGGGCGTCGTGAAGGACATCGTGCAGGGAAAGGATGACATCACGATGCTCGTGGAAGGCAAGCTGGAACACGACACGTCGTTCGACAAGGCGAGCGTCACGGTGAACATGAAATCCACGGTAGTGCGAGGCAATACCACCATCACGGTTCTGTTCACCTTCTCGGAGATCAAGGCGGGCGATACGGTCGAGGTCACGTTCAATGGCCCGGTAGCCGAGAGCTACCCCGTGCAGGGTGTGGCAGCAACCGTTCGTATCGTGACTGCACCGTAACGTAGTGAGAACGGTCTCCGCGCAATCGGGGCTGACGTCTGGCACCACGAGCAGGGAAGCAAGGGGGCCTGACTGCCCTGACTACGCGCCAGCTGGCCACCTCTACAACGGTCCTTTATTGGCTAGCAAGTGGCGCTGCGAGACGCCAGATTGTCACCCTAGTACGCTGCAACATCTTGACAGTAACGTTCTAGTGCATTATGGTAAGGGTGTCTCTACGAAGGTGCAACCGGAAAGAACGCGAGTCAGTTTTGCCTGACGCTTCTGTAGGCCGGTGCTTCTAAGGTTAAGTGACCAGTGACACGATGAAGGTGCCCTGGATTCTGACCTGGCAGGCTATTCATCGATAAGATGACTTGCCCCATCATTCAAGGAGACTCCGATGGTCAAGATTTGTTTCAACCAGTGGGACCTAGTTTGTGGCATGTTGCTCAACAATTATGAGGCCGAATACACGGAGGAGTTCGAAGGCAAGACCTACGGCTTCTGCAGCCAGTGGTGCAAGGACTCGTTTCACGGGAAACCCAAGAGGTACATTGAAATGCCCGGCTCACACAAAGGCGTGCCGACGCCCAGGGACGCTCCCGAGAAGCACTAGCACCGTCTACTATACCGTCTGAAACGACGAGCGGCTCGGAGAAATCCGAGCCGCTCGTTCCATTCTAGTCGCTTTGTCGTGCGAAACGACGACATGGGGGCAGGGGCCTGCCCATACGGCCCGATGCGGACAGGAATGGACTCTGCGCCACCGAGTCTCGTGCGCGGTAACGTTGAGTATGTGCAGCTTCGACATAGACTGGCATTCATAAGCTAGTCGTGCGGAGGCACACATGGAAGACCGCGAGCACATGCATCACGATATTGCCGATGACATGCACTCAATGCATGAGGGAGGGCACGACCACTCCGTAAATGCGGAGATGGCACATGATGGACACGAGATGGGTCCCGGCCATATGGGCCACGACGAACACCAGAGGCATGATCACCACGCTCACATGATCCGTGACTTCCAAAGCCGGTTCCTGGTCTGCCTGGTCCTGACCGTCCCGGTCCTGCTCCTGTCGGAGCCCGTGCAGATGCTGCTGCATCTTGGCACGAAGCTGCAGTTCCCCGGTTCGACGTGGGTTTTGTTTGTGTTGTCAGCGTTCATCTATGTGTACGGTGGCATGCCCTTCCTCAAGGGGATGTTCGAGGAGCTCAAAGCCAGGACCCCCGGCATGATGACCCTCATTGCCATGGCAATCACGGTGGCCTTTGTCTACAGCGCTGCAGTCTCGTTGGGCCTTCAGGGCATGGTCTTCTACTGGGAGCTGGCGACGCTGATCGATATCATGCTGGTGGGTCACTGGCTGGAGATGAAGTCGGTAATGGGTGCCTCCCGAGCGCTGGAGAGCCTGGCACGACTCATGCCCTCTGATGCGCACGTGATCATGCCTGACGGTACCGTGATGGACCACCCGGTCGCTCACCTCGCGGCCGGGGACCGCGTA
>PNOG01000004.1 GCA_013824685.1 Coprothermobacter sp.
ACGTGAGTTGACACGCGAATACTAAGAGCGTAAGATACTTAGCATTCCAGGAGGTAAACTAATGAAAACAGATTTGAGAGGTAGAGATTTTATTAGCGTACTCGACTTTGACCGAGAGGAGCTGGAGACAATTCTTGAGGTTGCTAAATGGCTTAAAATGAGAAATGCCGTGGGTGAGCCACAGACAGAAATCCTCAAAGGAAAGGTTTTGGGATTGCTTTTTGCCTCGCCTTCAACGAGAACTCGACTTTCTTTTCAAACAGGGATCGTTCAGCTTGGCGGGTCTGCTCAGGTCTATAATCCTGAGGAACTACAACTTTCCCACAAGGAGTCGTGGAAGGATACTGCCGAGATGATTTCGAGATTTTTGGACGGTTTTGCAATTCGTCTCTATAATCTCAAAACCCAGATGGGTGCAGAAACATATGAATATGGAGATGCTAGAGAGGTTTTAAGAGGAATAGCTGAATATGCGAATATACCTGTAATCAATATGCTTGATGATAAGGAGCACCCCTGTCAGATCATGGGTGATATTCTTACGATGACGGAAAAATTCGGTGGGTTGGAAGGAGCTCGAAAGAAAAAGATCGTTATGTCATGGGCATATGATGAGAGGGCAAAATCTGCAGGGGTACCTCAGACAATGATTGCTGCGGGTTGCACGCTTGGGTTGAATATTACTCTTGCCTATCCTGACGAGCCAGGGCTTTACGATCTTGATAGCGAATATGTTGAATTTGCAAAGAAGGCAGCAGCAGAAAGTGGCGGTTCTCTCGTGATTGAGAATGACATCTGGAAAGCATCAAAAGACGCAGATGTCATCTACGCCAAGTCTTGGGCCAGGAATCCCGAAAAACACGCTGAAGTGGGCAAGAAATACAAGGATGATTGGCGTATTTCGCATGAGCATTTCAAGATCGCCAGTAAGAATTCTGTGTATATGCATTGTCTTCCTGCTCGTAGAGGTTTTGAAGTTACTGATCTCCTGATTGATGACCCGAAGATCTCCATTGTTAATGATGAGGCAGAGAACAGGCTTCATGTTCAAAAAGCAATCATGTCATTGACAATGAGATAGTTCTGTTCTGTAAAAGAAGATCTGAGAGATTCAAAGAAACAGGAGTTCACTATGGGAACAAGACAAATCAGGATTTTTGCATTTGGTGGCAATGAAGTTGCCCCGGTCGGTCTCGTTGATGAACATGGAAAGGCTATTATCCCCGATATTGCTATGCAATGGAAAAGAACAAAAGAAACCTGCGAGTCTATATCAGACATCGTGAATTCTTTTCCTGAAGATGATTACATCCTTACCCACGGTAATGGCCCTCAGGTAGGCAATGTTCTACTTCGCTCAGAGTATTCGAGGCCCATACTTCCTCCTCTTCCCCTTGATGTGTGCGGGGCAGATACTCAGGGCTCGATGGGGTATATGTTGGCACAGATTCTTGCAAACCAGCTAAAGACAAAAGGCATCAACAAACAGGTTGTGAGCATCGTAACACAGGTTGTCGTTGGTAAAGATGACCCTGGCTTCCAGAACCCTACGAAATTTATCGGCCCTTCTTACACAAAAGAACAAGCAATGGTAAGAGCCCAGACCGACGGGTGGGTCGTTAAGCTATACAAGAAAGACGAAATCGGCAACGAAATCTGGAGAAAGGTTGTCCCATCACCTGTGCCCCTTGATATCGTTGAGATTGATCTCGTTGAGGCAGCACTTGAAAGAGGTATGGTACCAATAACCGTTGGCGGCGGCGGCATCCCTGTTGTTTTGGAAGAGCCTGACGAACATGGTGTTTATCATAGCAACTATGGCTTTACTTTTGAAGATGGTAAAGATTTAAAGGTTTACAGAGGTGTTGAGGCCGTGATAGACAAGGATCTTGCTTCTGCTTTGCTTGGTACGATGCTTATAGAGAGAGCAAAGGAAAATGGAGAAGATGTTGATGTCACACTCACTATATTTACAGGAGAAGACGGAGCCAAGCTTCACTATCAGAAGCCTGATCAGGTCAACCTGAGACATTTGACTCTTGAAGAAGCAAAGAAATACTATTCTGAAGGGCATTTCCCCGCGGGCAGTATGGGGCCCAAGATTCTTGCAATTATCAAATTCCTTGAAGGCGGCGGCAAGAAGGCCTATATTTCCTTGACTTCGAAATATCTTGAAACGCTTGAAGGAAAAGCTGGGACGACGATCGTTAGAGAATAATGTAGTCCAGGGAGGTGGCAATGGACCTTTATGGTAAGGATCTGATTACTACGCAGGATTGGGGAAAAGAATGGCTTGATGAAGTTCTTGCCCTGGCAAAAGACATGAAGAAACATAGGTATGAAAAGCCATACACTGAAATCCTCAAGTACAAGACTTTCTTCATGTTCTTTTATAACCCCTCGGTAAGGACGAGGCAGTCTTTTGAAGCGGCGGCCACAGAACTTGGAGGGCATGCTCAATTTCTCGAGCCCAAAACGATGAGATTGAAGTCAAAAGAAAGAGCGGGCGAAACGATAGAGGATGCAGCAAAGGTAATGTCGAGATATGGTGTTGGCCTTGGAATAAGGATTCTTGAAGATGCTATTGAGCAGTATGGCGATGGCGAAGCATTGCTTAGAGAATATGCAGAATATGCATCAATTCCTATTGTCTCGATGGCTCATGATAAGTATCACCCCTGCCAGGGGCTTGCAGACCTCATGGGGTTGCAGGAACACATGGGAGATGTGAAGGGCAGAAAGATAACCATGATGTGGGGTTACTCCCCTATGGTGCGTTCCTGGAGCTCCGTTCAGGAGGATGTCCTCCTTCTTCCAAGGTATGGAATGGACCTTACTCTCGCATATCCTGAAGGTTTTGACCTTGACCCGGAAGTCATTGAGACGGCGAAGAAAAATGCAGAGAAAGCTGGAACAAAGTTTGAAATGACCCATGACAGATTTGAAGCAGTTAAGGGTGCTGATGTTGTTTATGCAAGGCAATGGATGAGCCCAAAGAGATATGCCATTGGCAAAGAAGAAGACCAAAAGCTCGCGCTTCAATACAAAGATTGGAGGCTGACTTCGGAGCTCAATGATTTGACGAACAAGGCCTATTTCATTCACCCTATGCCAGCTGATAGAGGGGATGAAGTGGACGACGAAGTAGCAAGTGGCCCTCGTTCAATCATTTACGATATTGCAGAAAACAGGCTCCATGCCCAGAAGGCGATAATGGCCCTTACGATGGCAGCTGGCTGGAAATAATCAGTCCTGACTTGAGCATATGGTTACAGATTGGTATATCAGAACCTCGATATCTTCAGCCGTTGTTTTTGTCAGCTAGCTGATCTCCGTGAACGCGTAGAACTGGAGCAAGTCCTCGAGGCCCGCGTCGAGACACTCGATCGCCGGTGGGAACCGCTTTACATACGGCCAGGCTGACTGTTGCGCACACGCCGTGGCGCTCTCCTTGTTGGGTTCCAGTCAGCCCTTTTTGAGGTCCCACTCCCACTCCCGGGCGAATAGCGTCCGGCAGGTTTCCTCCGATTCGTTCTCCATCGCCTCCACAGCCAGGATCTGGCGCATCCCCTGCATATTCACCCTTTTCACGACCATGACCGCCATGTTCTGCATGTTCTGTAGACGTCGGCCTTCTCGGATCTTCCCCTGCAGGGCGTCCACTAGCCCGCGTGTCGAACCGGCGCACCCACATGCCCGATCAGGCAGGTCACCCGGTTCGTCTCGCGCATACCCTTTTCCGTTCCGATCTTGTCCGCCCCCTCCACCTCCACCGGCTTCTGCGTCACCCATTGCAGCATCGACAGCAGCGGATCCTCCTCCGCGATGAATTCCAGTGGCTTGCTTTCAAAGAACGTCGTATCCTTGGTCATTGGTTGCTGCCTCCCTGTTAGTTTTGGCAACAACATCTTGGAACTTCCATTTTGGTGGAAAGCTTCTGGTATGAGGCAATTGTCGGAGCTTCATTTGCTCTATTTGCTGGCGGATGTACAATCCAAGTGCAACGAGCTGAACTGAAAAAGGAAGTCCATCGACGATAGGCCAGCCACAGTAGCAACGAGTGATCTGGGCGGGTGAGGCAGCAACCTCGCCCGCCTTTCCGTCAAGGAGGAATAATGTCTTCAGTTCTTGGGCTGAAATGCATGAAGTGCGGACGCGAATACGACCCTTTCACAACCCGCTATGTCTGCCCCACATGCGGCAACGACGGAATCCTCGAAGTCCTGTACGACTACGATCGGGTCCGAACGGTCCTCACCAGGGAACAGCTGAAGGATGACCACGACCTCTCGATGTGGCGATATCTCGCGCTCTTGCCCGTCGAGGAGCGTCCTCCATCGCTGACACTCCAGATCGGATGGACACCGCTGTATGCGAGCCAACGTGTCGGTCCTCAACTCGGACTGGACCATGTGTGGTTCAAAGACGACGGGCGTAATCCCACAGCTTCACTGAAAGACAGAGCCTCCGCCATCGCCATCGCCAAGGCAGCCGAACTTGGCGAACGCGTTATCACGGCCGCAACGACGGGCAATGCAGGTTCCAGCCTGGCAGGGCTTGCAGCGAATGCAGGATTCACTGCATACATCTTTGCTCCCGCATCCGCGCCTGCAGGAAAGATAGCCCAACTGCGAGTCTTCGGCAGCCATCTGTTTCTCGTCGACGGCAACTACGACCAGGCATTCGACCTGTGCATGGACGCGACGGAGCGATTTGGCTGGTACAACAGAAATACGGCCTTCAACCCGTTCATGGTTGAGGGTAAGAAGACCGTTGCTCTCGAGGTCGCCGAACAGCTGCGCTTCGAAGCACCAGACAAGGTCATCGTCCCGGTTGGGGATGGATGTATCGTCTCTGGTGTCGCAAAGGGATTCCGCGACCTGTTGACCCTCGGACTCATCGACCACATGCCCCAACTGATAGCAGTCCAGGCTGAAGGTTGTGCTCCGATCGCACGCGCGGTCATTTCGGGCGAACCGGTCGCCTACCTGGAGAACCCGGCATCGTGTGCTGACAGCATCGTCGCCGGCATTCCGCGCAACCATCTCATGGCCATGCGCGACATCAGGTCCAGCGGCGGTCTGGCGGTCACTGTCTCAGATGACGAAATCATCGACGCCATAGGGTTCCTGGGCAGGAACGAGGGTATCTTCGCTGAACCGGCCGCGGCGGCTTCCGTGGCCGCACTGCGCAAGCTGGCTGACAGTGGTGACCTGCACCAGGGGGACCGCATCGTTGTCCTCATCACCGGGAATGGGCTGAAGGATGTTCAAAACGCACTCAGGGTAAAGGGTGCCAGCATGACGATACCGCCGCTTATCGATGCAGTGGAACAGGCGATTGCAGACGGGTTCTGATCTTCTACGTCTTCTGTGCCTTGGACACTGTCGGCGCCTGTCATGAATCACCTCAGCAGACCGCTACGTTGCTTTTTGGCTGCCGGACAGTAGAATTCAACGTGACAACTTTAGCTGTTGGGAGGAGATGCCAATGCTGAGCCTGGAACTGATTCGTCAGCACCCTGACCTCGTGAAGGCCGGGATAGCAGCAAAGAACGAAGGGCCGGAGATGGTCGACGAGATCCTTGAGGTCGACCGGGAGAGGCGAGACCTGCTCCAGAAGGTGGACGAACTCAAGCACCTCCGCAACGAAGCCAGCGAGCAGATCGCCACACTCAAGCGCTCCAAACTGGACGCTTCGGCCGCCATCGCCGAGATGAAAGACGTCGGCTCGCACATCGCAGAGCTGGATGACCGGGTAAGGGTGGTCGATGTGCGCCTTCGAACCCTGCTGCTCTGCATCCCGAACCTGCCTCAAGCGTCGGTCCCTGTCGGCAAAAGCGACAAAGAGAACACTATTGTGTTTACGTGGCACGAGAAGCCAACCTTCACATTTGTTCCGAGGCCTCACTGGGAGATTGGGGAATCCCTGGGTATCATCGATTCTGCTGCAGGCGCGAAGATTTCTGGATCGCGCTTTTATGTTCTCAAGGGGCTGGGGGCAAAACTCGAGAGATCTCTCATCTCATGGATGATCGACGTACACGTCCAGGAAGAGGGCTATACGGAGATCCTGCCGCCCTATCTGGTCAATCGGGAGTCGATGACGGGGACGGGACAACTGCCGAAGTTCGCGGATGACCTTTACCACACAGACACCGACGACCTGTTCCTCGACCCGACGGCCGAGGTTCCAGTGACCAATTTGCTCAGGGATGAAATCGTCCGCGAAGAAGACCTGCCCATCAAGTACGTCGCCTACACCGCATGCTTCCGAAAAGAGGCTGGTGCGGCGGGCAAGGACACTCGAGGCATCATCCGCGTCCACCAGTTCAACAAAGTCGAGATGGTCAAGTTCGTCAAGCCGGAAGATTCATATCATGAGCTGGATCTGCTCATCGAGAACGCCGAGGGCATTCTGAAGAAGCTGGGGCTTCCGTATCATCGCAGCGAGATGTGCACCGGGGATCTTGGCTTTGCGGCCGCAATGAAGTTCGACCCCGAGGTCTGGATGCCCGGCCAGGATCGATATGTCGAGATAAGTTCCTGCAGCAACTTCGAAGACTTTCAGGCGCGCAGGGCAAACATCCGGTACCGTACCAGGGATGGCAAGATCGCATTCGTCCACACCCTCAACGGCTCTGGGCTCGCTGTGGGCAGAACGATGGCTGCGATTCTGGAGAACTACCAGCAGGAGGACGGCAGCGTGAGAGTGCCGGACGCCTTGCTTCCATATATGGGAACAGACGTTATCCGCTGACGAAGACCAGCAACGTACGAAATCCCCGGTTAGCGAGCTTTCTGGCTCGTTTTGACAACCGGGGATTGTTCTGTAGACTTGTTTCAGAGCGTGGAGGGGTGGCCGAGCGGTTGATGGCACCGCACTTGAAATGCGGCAAGGTTAACGCCTTCGGAGGTTCAAACCCTCTCCCCTCCGCCACTGTAGTTGCCCAGAAGTGTCCTGTCAGGCAAACCGACACTACAAACGGGAGGCGTGCGTGGGAGTAGTCTCTAGTCTGGACCTTGTCATTGTGACCGGCCTGAGTGGTGCCGGCAAGACGAAGGCCATGGGATACCTTGAGGACCTTGGGTACTACGCCATGGACAATCTCCCGATTTCTCTCATGAGCCAGTTTCTGGACCTCGCCTCACAAACCGATGGCAGAATAAGCAAGATAGCAGTAGCCCTCGATGTGCGCAGCTCAGGGTTCAAGACCCAGTTTCATTCGATGCTCCAACGACTCGGAGCACGCGATGTTCATCCTCGCGTCATCTTCCTGGAAGCGTCATCCCGAGTTCTGGTGAACCGCTTCTCCGAGACACGCAGGCGCCATCCACTTCCTGGAAGCACGGTCTCAGAGAGTATCAGGAAGGAGAGGGAACTGCTTGCAGAGGTGCGCGAGCTGTCGACTGTCATCATTGATACCACCGACCTCACCGTGGGAGAACTGAAGGACCGGGTGCGCGAGGCGATTCTCGGATCGCAGCAATCGCAGGCTCTCACCGTCAATATCGTCTCCTTTGGCTACAAGAACGGCCTGCCAATCGACCTGGATCTTCTCTTCGACGTACGCTTCCTGCCGAACCCATACTACGACGAACACCTCGCGCATCGCACAGGCTTCGACAAAGGGGTCATTCTCTATGTTCTTCATGAACCCTACGCCCGGCAGTTCTTTGCTCGCCTGGCCGACTTCGTCGATTTTGTGCTCCCACACTACCAGGAAGAGGGAAAGAGCTATCTTACCGTCGGCATCGGGTGCACAGGTGGCAGACACCGTTCTGTCGTGATCGCGAACATGCTCTACCACCACCTCAAGCCACGGGCGAAAGCGGTACACGTGTTCCATCGGGACCTCCAGAAGTGAAGGGGCACAGACAGACGCTCTGGTACTGGCTCGTTCCCGGCATTCGTGTCAAGAGATACCTCTTGCTGTTTGCCGCCGGGACAGCGCTTCTCGTTCTCGCCATCCTCGGACTGCTTCAGACGCCGGGCACGTCATGGCTGATGAACCTCCGGCCGGCCGTTCAGCAGGTACTGCGCCGTTTCCTCCCTTCTGGAGCAGTCTCCACTGTCTTTGGGGTCCTGTGCGGCATCGCGGTGATCGTGTCCGCTTGCCTCATGGTTCTGGCGGCGGCCCTTCTGTCCCGTTCTCTGGTGGCTGCAATCACCGGGTCCGTTCCCCGGGAATCTGTCGCGCGGACCATCTATCGCTATCGCAAGGCCGAGTCCCTTCCCCGTGTCGTCGTCATCGGCGGGGGAACCGGCATCAAGCCAATCATCGAGTCACTCCGAACGGAGAACGTCAAGCTCACGACTATTGTCACCATGGCAGATAGTGGGGGAAGCACCGGACGTCTGCGCGAGACTACTGGGATGCTGCCTCCGGGCGATTTTCGAAACGCTCTCATCGCCACGGCAGGTGAGTCGACACGCAGTGCCCGTCTCCTAGCCTATCGTTTCCCGGAGCAGCTCGAAGGAATCGGCGGTCACAACGTCGGGAATCTCATGATCGCCGCTCTGAGCGACATCAAGGGAAATTTCGGCGATGCAGTGCAGGAACTTTCGGAACTCATGCAGTTGCCCGGCCGGGTTCTGCCGATGACTCTGGACAACATCTCGTTGCGCGCACACTTCACCGATGGTACGACGATCGATGGCGAAGACCAGGTCTCCCTGCAGGGCAAGAGCATCGACACCATCGAAGTACTGCCGCCTCATGCAAAGCCCTTTGTCCCCGCACTCGAAGCGCTGTCTCAAGCAGATTACATCATCATCGGCCCTGGCTCTCTCTTCACAAGCCTGCTACCACCGCTGTCCATCGAGGCGACCGCCGACACGATCGTACGTTCTTCAGCCACGAAGGTGCTAGTCGTGAACGCGATGACTGAGCGAGGGGAAACGGAAGGCTACACCGCAGGAATGCACCTTCACAAGGTTGAAGAAGTCCTTGGACGGTCATGTATCGACATGATCCTGCTGAGCAGTACCCCTGTCCCTGCCGAGACGCTTGGGCGGTACGCTTCCGCCGGGGTCAATCCCGTCCCCAATGATCTCCCCAGGAG
The DNA here is from genome assembly GCA_013824685.1 of Coprothermobacter sp. Lineage (NCBI taxonomy): Bacteria > Pseudomonadati > Coprothermobacterota > Coprothermobacteria > Coprothermobacterales > Coprothermobacteraceae > Coprothermobacter > Coprothermobacter sp. The sequence goes on from PNOG01000004.1 coordinate 9,066, forward strand.
TCAGCATCCGAGGGTCGTCGAGGCCGATATCTGCTCAACCGGCGATGGCCTCATTCGCCACGATCCAGGAAAGCTTCGCATCGTCCTGAGGTCGCTCCTCGGGCTCTAGACGCGAATGGCGACGATCGAGTTCCTGAAACAGGAACTGGCAGGGCTGGCTTCAACCGATCCCCTGCTTGAACTGTCCGGAGCCCTCTATGGCGGAAGTTCTCTGGTTCTCCGCCACGGGGGAGCGCTGTCGATCTCCTTTACATCAAAGAGTCCATTTATCATGCGCTACGTGCTTTCTCTGTCCTCCCACGCACTCGCCAGTTGGCAACCCGGGCAGGCACTCCTCTCAAGGGCTGGGCACAAGCTCAGTTTCAACGCCGACCTTACTCCCGTTCAGGTGCAGCAACTGTTCTCGGGACTGTCTCCGCTGGAGCCCGCGCAGCTCGAGCGGCGTCTACGCGGGAAACGCGCGGCGGCGGCATTCACCAGAGGCTTCTTCCTCATCTCGGGGTATGCCGCCGTGCAAGGGACCCATCTGGAGTTCAGCTGCTCCCTGCCCGTCGGGCGTCGGCTCGTCGAACGCTCGCTGACTTCTCTCCATGTGACGCATGGCTCGCAGATCCGCCGCGCCTCCGAGATCACTTATCTCAAATCACGCCAGGACATTATGTCGCTCCTCGCCGCCTGGGGAGCATCAAACTCGCTGGTGTCACTGGAAGAACTGCAGTTGGAGAGAGACATGGACAACCAGGTCAACCGGTCGGTCAATGCGGAGCTGGGCAATCTGCAGCGCGAGACGATGGCTGTCGACGTATTGCGCGAGGCCTTCGATCGGACTGACCGTACCTGTCTCTCGTCGCGCACGATCGAGGTCGTCCGGGCACGACTGAGGTATCCTGACCTCCCGCTGTCACAGCTCGCCGACAAGATACCCGGATGTGTCTCCAAGAGCACCATCCACTATCATATCGACAAGGTCCTTCGAAATGCGCGGTAGCCAGAAACAGCGACAACAACTGAGCCTTCGCCAGAAATCCTATCTGGCCACGCGTGGTCTGGTTCTCGAGCAGCCTCTGAGCGATTTCGGAACTCTCATGGATCGGTTCGCTGCCGGCAGCATCTTTGCCGAGAAGCATGCCCGGACCGAACCATCCGGTGATACATGGAACGGCGATCTCGATAGCTTTGCAGACTCCGAAGAGTCCACTCCTGCCGAATTGATCGTCGACGAGCTCCTGGACATGAATCTCATTGACGATTCTCAGGTCGAGTGTGCACGATTCGTCGCCTCGGATCTGGATGAACATGGCTTCTTCACGAGACAGATTTCGCGGTACGCCTTCTCGATCGATTTCGGCATTACAGAGGTTCGACGGGTATTGGCCGCCATGCGCACCCTCGAGCCGGCGGGACTCGGCGCCACAGACGTCGCCCATGCCTTTGCCCTGCAGATGTCGCGTGTGCTCCCTGAGCTTCCGGTGTCTGCCTGTGCGCAGTTCCTGCGTACGCGTCAGCGCTCTGTGTCTCCGGGCGTCATTCGCGCCTGTCTCAGAAAACTTGGGGTAGCGTGTGATCCGGCCACGTTGCAGCGCATCCTGGCCGTGCTGGACCCTGAACCCGCGAAACGCATGACGTCTGGACAACCACGTATCGTTGCGCCTGATATCATCATCGAGCAGGATTCGCTGACTGGAGCCCTCGTGTGCTCGGCACCCGGGCCCGCCTGGAGGCTCGCAATCGATTCTGTCGCCGTGTCATCAGCCCGCAAGGATCCTGAAGCGAGAAAGCAGGTCCTCACAGAGATTACCAGAGTCCGGTGGATCAACGATGCCATCGCGGAACGCACGACGATGCTTGCCGAACTGGGCGGCGCTCTCATCGCTTCGCTTGCTCCATACCTCGCCAACCAGTCGGACCACCCATCGCGTGTCCCAGTGGAGCGCCTGATGCAGGCAACCGGGATGTCGCGAACGGTGATGGTCCGCGCACTTCGCCGCAAATATGTGAAGACTCCTCGTGGCACCTTCAGACTCCGTTCGATGGTGATGGACCGGTGGCAGACCGCGGCGGCCCCGGCCAAGGAGGCAGTGGCACTGCTGCTCCAGTCCGACAGGGGCGCAACAGCCATGAGCGACCGGGAGATAGCGGGGCGCCTCGCAAACCAGGGCATCCACATCAGTCGACGAACCGTTGCCAAGTATCGTCTCTCACTTGGAATCCCTGCTCGCTACTTCAGGAACAGTTAATAACCTTCTGTTTTCATTTTGCCAGCATTTGGATATCATGTGTATACGTTGCCGTTCCGGTTCGGCCGGTGCGGTCCATTTCCTACGGAGGTAGACTATGGCAAAGATTGCAATCAACGGACTTGGCAGAGTCGGTCGGCAGGTATTGAAGCATCTCATCACGCGCTATCCAGAAATCGAGATTGTTGCCGCCAATGATATCACAGATGAGCAGACGCTGGCACACCTGCTGAAGTATGATTCGAACTATGGCACCTGGGACATCGATATCGAGGGCAAGGAAGGCGCAATCGTCATCGGCGGACGCGAAGTCAAGATCTTCCGTGAGAAAGATCCTGCCACTCTGCCATGGGGCAACTTGGGTATCGACATCGTCATCGAATCGACTGGAGTCTTCACGGACGCCGACAAGGCTCGCGGACACATAACCGCTGGCGCCAAGAAAGTCCTGATCACCGCTCCTGCGAAGGGCGAGGATATCACGATCGTTCTGGGCGTCAACGAGGACCTTCTGGATGTATCCAAGCACAGCATCATCTCCAATGCCTCTTGCACAACGAACTCACTAGCTCCCGTGGTCAAAGTGCTCAATGACAACTGGGGCGTCGAGAAGGGCTACATGACCACCGTCCACAGCTACACGCTGGACCAGCGCATTCTCGATGCTCCGCACAAGGACCTGCGCCGAGCCCGCAATGCTGCCACCAACATCATCCCCACAACGACAGGCGCAAGCAAGGCCGTCGCACTGGTCATTCCGGAGATGAAGGGCAAGCTGGACGGTATCTCGTTGCGCGTCCCTACGTCCACTGTCTCCCTCACCGTGTTCGATGCTGTTCTCACCAAGCCAGCCACCAGGGAAGAAATCAATGCGGCACTCAAAGAGGCTTCCGAGACGAAGATGAAGGGTTTCCTCGGGTACAACGAACTACCTCTTGTCTCTTCCGACTACCGTGGCACGATCTACTCGGGCATTGTCGATGGCCTTTCCACCAAGTCGAGCGGCACTCTCGTACAGGTTCTTAGCTGGTACGATAATGAGTGGGGCTATAGCGCAAGGGTCGCTGACCTCACGAAGCTCATCGTCAAGAAGGCATCCTACTAGGGGCGTCGTCATGACGAAGCGGAGTATCAAGGATCTCGACGTTCAGAACAAGAGAGTACTTCTGAGAGTCGATTACAACGTCCCTGTGTCGAAGGACGGAGCGATTACCGATGACAAGCGCATCCTCGAGACGCTGCCGACCATTCGGTATCTGCTCGACAAGAACGCCACCGTCATCCTCGTGACGCACATGGGCCGTCCCGATGGAAAAATCGTGGAATCGCTGCGGCTGGACAAGATAGCGCAGAGGCTGTCGGCTCTGCTGGGCAAGCCGGTCAACAAGCTCAATTCTGTTGTCGGTCCCGACGTCACGGAAGTCGTTGCAAACGCCAAGCCAGGCGACATCATCATGCTCGAAAACGTGCGGTTCCTCAAAGAGGAGAAGAATGGCTCCGAGGAACTCGCAAAGAAGCTTGCCGCCCTCGCGGACGTCTACGTGGACGATGCGTTTGCCACTGCTCATCGGCCCGATACCTCGGTTGCCGGCGTACCCCAGTTTCTTCCATCGGCAGCAGGCTTCCTGCTCGAGAAGGAGATCGATGTTCTTGAGACCGTCACGACATCTGCCAAGAAACCCTTCATTGCTATCCTGGGTGGCGCCAAGGTTTCCGACAAGATCGGCCTCATCAAGAACCTGCTGACCAAGACCGACGCGATTCTCATTGGCGGTGGCATGGCGTTCACCTTCCTGAAGGCTATGGGATACGCCATTGGGTTCTCCCTTGTGGAAGAAGACTACCTCAAGGTCGCTGACGAGATTATCGAAGCGGCCAAGACAAGGGGAACCCGTCTCCTCCTCCCTGTGGACGTCATTGTCACGAACGAGATCAAGGCCGGAAGTTCATACCGCATCGTCGACATTGAAGAGATTCCCGCGGATCAGATTGGCGTAGACATCGGTCCAAAGACCATCCAGGCATTCGAGGAGGAGATCGCGAAGGCTAGTACCATCATCTGGAACGGACCGATGGGAGTCATCGAGATCGATGAGTTCGCCGAAGGCACCAAGTCTCTCGCACGGATCATTGCTGTGAGGTCAGACGCGCTGACCGTTGCCGGCGGAGGTGAGACCGCCTCGGTCATCGACGCATTGAATCTCCAGCATGACTTCAAGCACGTGTCCACCGGTGGTGGCGCGTTCCTGGAATACCTTGAAGGCAAGCAACTTCCCGGCATCGAAGCTATCGATTCGGTGGACTAGCGCGCCTCAGCACTTGAAATCGAAGCGGCTTTCCGTATAATAGCTCTTGTTACCGGAGGTTCACGTTGCTAAAAACTGTTTTGGAAATAGTCATGGCTTTGGTTGCAGTCGGCGACATCCTTGCGATTCTGTTCATGGACCCCAAGGGTAGCGGATTAGGCTCGATTTCAGGCAGCGCAACCGTGTTCAACTCGCGCAAGCCCAAGGATGCTCTCCTTGACCGGCTTGCGGTTGTTCTATCCATTGCGTTTGTGGGATTGTCCCTGGTACTCGTAGTCTTCAAGTTCTAGGGTAGCACCAAGCCTCGTGCCGGGGTGGCGGAATTGGCAGACGCGTGCGTTTAAGGGGCGCATGGAGCAATCCGTGTGGGTTCAATTCCCACCCTCGGCACCATCCGTATGAATACTACAATCCAGGGGCGGATAGTTCAGCGGTAGAACGCTTGCCTTACAAGCAAGAAGTCGCAGGTTCGAATCCTGTTTCGCCCACCAGCAGTGCGGTATTGTTGCTTGATGGTGGGACCGCTCATCGGCCTAAGCGCACGGTGAGCGGTTTCTTTGAAGTAGAGTGCCGAGATAGCTCAGTTGGTAGAGCAGGGGACTGAAAATCCCCGTGTCGACGGTTCAATTCCGCCTCTCGGCACCATTTTTGTATCCGGACTCGATCGTCTCGATCCATGAAACCATTCCCCAGTCAGCCACCGTCGGAAATACAATCGCCGCCACAATGCTCCGTGCGCTGGGCGGCAACGAGTCTTCCCTCAAGCTATCAATTCACGTACTGGTCATGGCTTGTTCTCTGGAGACTCCGCCGCTTTCACCGCCAGTGCAGCCTCGATACGCTCTTTCTGGATCGAACAGCCGAGCGCGTAGGGCTTCAGGAGGGCACCGCTGGTCGCGTGGTTGTTAGCAAGGCACCCGCCACTGCAGTAGAAGCGCGCCCAGCAGCTGCCACACTCCTCTTTGGCAAACAGAAAGTTCGCGTGAGCGAACTCTGCTACCAGCTCAGGGCGCTCCAGCACCGGGCTCATGAGGACATTCCCCATCCTGTACTCCTGAACGCCATCAAACTGATGACAGGGGAACACGTCTCCATTCGGAGCAACAGCCATGTATTCGACACCAGCACCACATCCATAGATGCGCTTGCTGAGACATGGCCCTGCTTCGAGGTCCAGCTTGAAGTGAAAGAAATCAAACCCCGAGCCTGAGCCCAGTTCACCCAGGAAGTACGCAATGAGTTCCTCGTACTGGGCGCGAATTGCTGGAAGGTCACTGTTCTGAAGGGCAAGAGCCGAGTCTGCCGAAAGCACGACAGGCTCCATCGAGATGTACTTGAACCCCAGGCTATGGAGCTCTCGAACGCTCTCGGCAAATGCCAGCGTGTTGCGCGCATACGTTCCCCGCACAAAGTAGCCCCCTTCATCGCGTGTCCGCGTGAAGTGCCGTATCCGTTCAATGATGGTATCGAAGGTGCCACGTCCATCCTTGAAAACACGGTTGGCATCGTTGGCCCTCCGACTGCCATCCAGGCTGAGGACAACAGACACGTCATTCGCCTCGAGTATCGGGAACATGTCATCCCGAAGCAATGAGCCGTTGGTTGTCAGCGTGAACCGCCACTTCTTCAGGGGATATGTTGACCGCGCGTACGCCATGGTGTCAACCACAACACCCCAGTTCATAAGTGGCTCACCACCGAAGAAATCGACCTCGACGTTATGGTGGACACCGCTCTCGCGTACGAGGAAATCGATTGCTGCGCAGGCAACCTCTTGTGTCATCAACGTCGTCTCGCCATGGTAGTCGCCCCCATGAGCGAAACAGTATACGCATGAGAAGTTGCACTCATGTGCGACATTGAGGCACAGAGACTTCAGTGTCAACACCGATCCGTCTTCTGTCGGCCGTATGGCCGGCGTGAACAGACACCCTGCGGCGATAAGCTGCTCGAGTTCACCTTCGATCTCGGTGATCGTCTGCGTGTCCAGACCTGTCAGCCGTTGGACAGATTCGCCCTCCGCCCAAGAGTCTGCGAGAACCAACTGAAGATATCGGTAGACTCGCTCGTCAAGCGAGAAGATCGACCCTGATGGAACGTCCAGGAGCACAAAAAAACCGCCTCTCTCGAAGAGATGAGTCGAGGCGGGTAAGATGCGGGAGAGCGCCACGAGCTACCAGATGAACCGCTCGGGCTTTTTCCTGGTTTCGCAGACCTGGTTGCCTACGGTCGAGGACGTCTTGCAAGCGGACTTGCAGGGAGTCTGGCACTCACGACACGCCCTCGCAAGCTTGTCGTCGACGTCAATGGTCTTTGCTGCTACCACCTTGATGAACTTCACAGTGTTGCTCCCTTCTCAAACCAGGATTTTGTCCACATAATATCCACGATAAGCAGCGATAAGTCAAGAGGTTCAGCATGAAAACCGTCTATCTCGTACGTCACGCCGAAACGACCTGGAATCTGGAGGGCAGAGTCCAGGGCAGCCACGATACGCCCTTGTCCATCGATGGCCTTGCCCAGACAGCCAAGACTGTCGAATATCTCTCGGCTCTCCGATTCGATACGATCTTCACAAGTCCCCTGACTCGTGCCCGTGCCATCGCGGAACCCGTGGGTGTCAACCTGGGCATCTTACCCATCGTCGTGCCCGGATTGCGGGAGATCGAGTTCGGAAGCTGGGAAGGGCACACGTGGAACGAAATAGGGGCCATGTACCCCACAACGTTGGCAGCATGGGAACTCAAGTCGCCAGAAGCACGGCCCGATGGCGGCGAGTCTCTGGCTGATGTGGGCCGCCGCGCCGGAAAGGTACGTTCGATGATTGAATCCAGTTGCGGGAGCCTGGCGCTCGTCGTCGCTCACGGAGGGTTCAATCGTGTCCTCATGTCCGTTCTGCTGGACCTTCCCCTCAGCAGCTGTACCAGCTTGGCCCAGCCAAACGCCAGCATTTCGGTATTCGAGGCCGAGAACAGTAAGTGGCAGGCCCGAGTCATCGACTCGACCTGCCACCTTGCCTAGCTCTCCTGCTTCGCAGCCTTTCTAGACCTTCCGGGTCAACTCGAATCCCTCCTGCAGTGCTCTGAAGTTTGCCTCCAGGGCTTTTGCCGGCACGCTGCGGGATAGCGTCTCGCGTATTGTCTCTAGCTCCAGAGGAATCAGGCCGGTTCCCATGGCCGCTCCAAGTAAGACGACGTTCGCGGCCTGGGGCAACCCGATTTCCTCGGCAATAGCAGCGGCAGGAACAGCGTAGACCGCCGCAACCTGCGAGCGAAGATACGCCAGGAGATCCTCCACCGCAGGGTAAGCTATTCCTCCCAGCGAGACACTCACTGGGATGATCGGGCGCACCTCGGTAATGACAACAGTACGATGGTTGGCTCTTGTGAGTGACCGGACCGTCTCGACCGGCTCGAACCCTATGATAAGGTCTGCCTCGCCCTCCGGGATCATCGGGCTGTGTGCATCTCCCAATCGAAGATCACACACGACCGAGCCACCCCGCTGTGCCATGCCGTGAACCTCACTCATGACAGCACCAACCCCACCGGCAATGGCGGCTCGTGCGATGATGCTGGCCCCAGTGATGATCCCCTGACCTCCGACTCCGGCAACAAACACATTCAGTGAACTCATTGCTTCACCTCGATCGCATGCACTGGACAGATCTGCGAGCATACGCTGCATCCATCGCACAGTTCCTGGTTGATCTCAGCCTTCTCTTCAGATACGAAGATGGCAGGGCACGCGGCCTCGCGCACGCATATCAGGCAGCCCGAACAGACGCCACGGTCGACCTGAAACGTCTGCCAGATTCCCTTCGCACGCTTCGCACGATCCAGGAGGAGACTGCAAACCTGTTTCGACACGATGACAGCGACGCCGTCCACCTGGGCGGCCTCCTTGTAGGCCTCGGTAGCCTCGACCACCCTGTATGGGTTGATGACCTTTACGAATGGAACGCCCATTGCCTTTGCCACGGCTTCGATGCTGATAGCTGGTGCCGGATCACCCACGGCATCCGTCAGCATGGACGGATTGGGCTGATGTCCCGTCATCGCGGTCGTCCGGTTGTCCAAGACCGTCAGAACAAACCGATGCTTGTTGTGAATGGCGCTTGCCAAAGCGGACAACCCTGCATGGAAAAAGGTGCTGTCACCGATAAACGAGAAGACCTTCTGGTCAGTTGCCACGTCGAAGCCGCCGGCAGTCCCCACGCTGGATCCCATGGACAGGAGATAGTCCGCTGCGCTGAACGGAGCCGCCATACCCAGCGTGTAGCAGCCGATGTCGGATGCGAAAACAGGTTCCGGGATTCCCAGTTCGCGTATGGCTCGACGTACAGCGAGATACGACCCGCGATGAGGGCACCCAGGACACAGGACCGGCGGCCGCGATGGGAGGGGTGACGACCAGGGCTGCACCCCGCCCGAAGCGGGCGCGTGCAATGGTACGCCGAAGTGATTAGCCAATGCTTTTGCCACAACATCAACGTTGAGCTCATGCACGCGCGGCACGAGAAGCTCATCCTTGCCACATACCGGCGTCCTGGTACCGTGCGACAGAAAATCGGCCTTGATGTCGATTTCCATGAGAGGCTCGAGCTCTTCGACGACAAGCAGCTCGTCGACGCCCATGGCAAACTCACGGATCCTGTCGAGCGGCAGCGGATAGGAGAAACCTACCTTGAACACTCGGGCAGAAAGTCCGAGCTCCTCCAGGGCGTCAACGACATAGTTGAACGCACTACCGACGGTAACGATCCCCACTGATCCTCCGACACCCACACCGACGACACGGTTCAGCGAAGACATCTCGCTGAGATGCCGAGCCTCGCCAAGCTTACCCAGCAACTTGACATGCATTTTCGAGGAGTTGGCGGGCACCGGCACGAACCTTGGCGGATCCTTCTCGAAAAAGCCTCGCCTCACGACGGGCCTTCGATCACCGAAAACAACATCGCCGCGCATGTGGGCAACACGGGTAGTCGTTCGCAACAGAACCGGAAGCTCGAGTTTCTCCGAGATGTCGAAGGCCTCTACCGTGTAGTCCTTGGTCTCCTGTGGGCTCGAGGGTTCCAGCATGGGAACGTTCGCGAGGCGTGCGTAGTATCTGTTGTCCTGCTCATTCTGTGACGAGTGCGTCGATGGATCGTCCGCAGAAAGGACGACGAATCCCGCCCTGGTCCCTATGTATGCCGTCGTCATGAAGGAATCCGAGGCAACGTTCAGCCCAACGTGCTTCATGAACGTGAAAGATCGCACCCCACTTGCTGCCGAGGCCGCTGCGACCTCAAGAGCCACCTTCTCGTTCGCAGAGTACTCGAAGTACACTCCTGAGGCTTTCGCCACGACGCTGAACACATCCCCGATCTCTGACGACGGGGTACCAGGATAGCTGGCCGCCACACCGATACCGGCTTCCAGAGCACCACGGACCGCGGCTTCGTTGCCAAGGAGCAGCTCATGTTCACCTGCCTTGCCGTCAACTAGCGCTTGATACTTCATGTCACCTCCTGACCTTTTTCAGATGCTGTTTTTACAGAATACCGCGTCCGCCTCGGCTGTCAAAGAACCGCTGCACCGTATGTGGTTTGCTGACTTGCAGGAAAGGGCCTTTCACCGTACACTGGCTATGGAAAAGAGTATTCCTCTTCCCAACCACTCGACACAAGGAGGAATTGTCATGGAGAAGTGGATTTGTACTGTGTGTGGATACGTGTATGACCCTGCTATCGGTGACAGCACGCAGGAAATCAACCCCGGCGTCAAGTTTGAGGACCTCCCCGAGAGCTGGGTCTGCCCGGACTGTGGCGCCGGCAAGGATCTCTTCGAGAAAGCCTGACGGCAAACGGTCACAATGACGTACCTCATTGCCGGAGGCTGGGCTGCCGGCACAGCGGCGGCACAGCACCTGCGAAAACTGGATCCATCGTCGGAGATCACGATCGTCGACGTCGAGTTCGTTGCCTATTATCCTCGTCCTGACTTGATCGAGTACTTGGCCGGTCGCAAGTCCAGAGACCAGCTCTTTATGCATGCTACAAGCTGGTATGTTGAAAACAGGATAACGCTGATCAGTGGACGCCGCATCGTGCACGTGCATGCCGCAGAGCATGAAGTGACGCTCGACGACGGCACTGTGCTTTCCTACGACAGGCTGTTGCTGGCTAACGGAGCGTCACCCTTTGTACCGCCCCTGCCCGGCGCAGACCAGGTCGGTGTCTTCACGCTCAGGACACTTGATGATGCAGATGCTTTGCTGGCTCGCATCGTCCCAGGTGCCACTGTGGTCGTCGTGGGCGGAGGCTTGCTGGGATTGGAAGCGGCAAGAGCATTGGCAGAGCGAGGAATGAGAGCCATCGTCATCGAGTTCGCCGGTCGGCTGTTGCCCAACCAGCTCGACGAACGCTCAGCGGAAATGCTGGTGGAACACCTGAAGAGTCTGGGCGTCACTGCTCTTCTCGGCGCCGAGTCTCAGCAGATTCTCTCGGGAGAACATGGTGCGGCAGGCGTCCTCCTCAAGGGCGGCCGCCTCGCACAAGGCGAGTTCGTCCTGTTCTCCACGGGAGTCCGCCCCAATGTCACCGTCGCCCGGGAAGCAGGTATCGCCACAGGACGGGGTGTTCAGGTGGATGATTCCATGCAGACATCTGCACCTGATGTCTATGCCGCCGGCGACGTCGTCGAGCACCGCGGACGTGTCTACGGCATCGTCCCTCCCTGCCTGGAACAAGCCAGGGTTGCGGCTCAGAACATGGTCTCACCCGGCACAGCTGCGTACGAGGGGAGCATCATGTCGAGTTCGCTCAAGACTTGTGGCATCGATGTTCTGAGCATGGGCAACGTCAATCCGACCCAGGAGCAGCATGTCCAGGTGATCCAGGCGCAAGGTCAACAGACCTACCGCAAGGTTGTCCTCGAGGATGGTGTCATTGTGGGCGTTATCCTCTACGGGACAACGAACGGCGCACGACAGCTGCAGCAGGCAATGAGATCTCACGCAGATCTTGCGGCGTTCCAGGATCGACTAGCTGACATTGACTGGGATTTTGCCGGCATGTAGGATTCGCCAGCGACCGAACAACCAATGATTCCACGCGCCCCACACTACTGTGGGGCGCTCCTCTATCTGCCTGAGTCCCAATCACCCGAGAAGGACGTCGCGAGAGTTGAGATGACCATGGTGTCGTCCGTTACGACGCCGACTTCACGGTTCTCGTCGAGTGAGCCGGCGGTGAGATTGTGTGACCCGACATATGCCACGCGCCCGTCCACCACGATATACTTCGCGTGAAGATACGGAGACTCGAGGTATCGGACGGCGACCCCTTTTCCTTCCAGATCCGACCTTGCCACGGCATTGACAGCGATTCTCTCGGGTACCGCTATGAGCACACGCACGACGACGCCTCGCCTCACAAGATCCTGCAAGAGCCTGGACGTCTCGTGGTCGTCGAACACTTCGCTCACGATGTCCACACTGCGGCTTGATCCTCTCAGCATGTCAAGAAGGCGTTGGCGAGCATTCACGGGGCTGACGACAAGCGACCCGGCAGCACACGGATTCCGCCGTCGATCTGCCCAAAAAATGCGCACGAGATCTTGTACTATGCTCTGGCTGGAAGTCCGGACAAGGATCTCGCGGTTCTTGTCGAAGGCGCTCTTGCTCAGATTGGCCGTCATGATCCAGGCAACCACTTCATCGATGACCACATACTTGGCGTGAGTGAACGAGTAGACCCTGTTGCCCCAGCCGGCGTCGATGCCGGAGCTTCTCAGCTTGTTGCGAACCGTCTGGTTCATGGAGAAACCCCCAAACGGCGCCTCCTCCATGATGACCCGCACATCGCATCCGCGCAGTCTGGCAGACTTCAACGCCTGGACAATTGCAGGGTCAGAAATGAGATAGCACTCCACCAGAACCGACTTGCGTGCGTTCAGAATGTCATTCACGACAAGACTCCGCGCTTCGTCACTGGGGGTCACGACACAAAGGGCCTGGGCGCCCAAAGGTACAGCTGGAACGGCAGAAGCAGGCGCAGTGCCTCGCAACCCCATCCAGCCGAGCCCCAATGCGGCCACCAGCAGCACTGCGATAAGTACGGTGAACCACCGAATCCCTTTTCCTGGCACTTCTACATGATATCAGGCTGGCAGCGCCTGACAAGTGAGCCGGTTGGCTGCCGCGTTAGAGAGACGTTGCGAAGCAACGAGAAATAGCTACAATTGGAAGGGAAGCGAAGCAATTCTGCCCTCAATCCTGCACGAACAGCTCTGCCTGGAGGCAATCGAAGTGATTAGTGAGCGAACACTCCTGATGGTGAAACCGGATGGCGTACGCCGCAGTCTCGTCGGTCTGATCATTACGCGCATCGAGCAGAAGGGTCTTGAGATCTCGAACATGCGGATGTTTCGCATGGACGACGCATTCGCGCGCATCTTCTATGCTGAACACAATGGACGTGACTACTTTGCGGCACTGCTGTCCTTCATGACATCGGGCCCCGTCGTCGCCCTTGAGGTCGAGTCGCCCAACGCAATAGCGCTTGTTCGAACGGCGATCGGGGCAACCAGACCCGAAGACCGACTGCCCGGAACCATTCGAGCAGACTTCTCCACTCAACTGACCGAGAATGTGGTCCACGCGTCCGCATCCCCAACCGACGCAGAACGAGAGTTGACACTTGTCTTTGGGGACTCTCGCGCGACTCTCGGCACTGTCCATGAATAGACGCCTGGAATCAACAATCAACGCTGGAGGGGTGTGGAAACCATGAGGGAGACGACTACCGAACTAGAGTCCTTGTTGCGCGACATCTCATACTGGATCAAGAAGAAGGGCCGCGATGCACTGTCGAGCGTGAGAATCACGCTGCCGCAGTTCCAGGTGCTCCAGCTTGTCTACTTCGGTGAGGCCATCAATGTCAAAGACCTCACGCACCTTACGGGCCTCGCTGCGTCCACGGTCTCAGAGATGGTCGATCGCCTCGTCGAACTCACCTATGTCACCAAGACACAGAACCTGGTGGACAAAAGGCAGGTCGTCCTGAAGTGCACGAAGCAGGGAGCATCGATCATTCGGAAAGTCATCCGACAGCGTGTCCGGAGCGTGCAGGAGGTTACAAAGAGTATGAAGCCCGGTTCAGCCGATTACCTTGTGGCGGTGCTGACCGAGTTCGTAGGATTGTGCAAATAGTCCTCCATCCATCATTCCCTGGATTCGACTGAACGATAGCTGACGGTCTGGAGGGCCACAAGAGCGTGCTGCCCATCCACGATTGGCAGCTTTCTTTTCTGAAGTCGGCGCGAACCTAGTCCATCGTCCGCTGAATCAAGGCAGCAAGCTTTCGCAGGTCACTCTGGATGACCTGCACATACTGAGGATTCCGTAGAGCAGCCGCCGGGTGATATATTGGCATGAAGCGCTGTTCATCCTTGACCAGAATCGTGCCGCGCACCTGCCCGATGGAGTATTGCTCTCCAAAAAAGAAGCGCAGTGCCGTATTGCCCAGGAGGCAGATGACCTCCGGCTCCACGACGGCCAACTGCGCATACAGGTAGAGCGAACAGGCCGACACCTCGGAAGGCTCCGGCACACGGTTGTTTGGCGGCCTGCACTTGACGATATTGCAGATGTAGCAGTCTCTGCGGCTCAGCCCCTCGGCTATCAGGATCCTGTCCAGCAAACGTCCCGCCTGGCCGACGAATGGGATACCCGACAAGTCCTCCTCACGTCCCGGGCCTTCGCCTACAAAACAGATCTGGGCATGGGCCGATCCGACGCCTGGGACGGCCTTCGTCCGAGTGGCTCCAAGCTTGCACTTCTGACAGGACGCGACTTCCTCGGCAATTGAAGCCAGGAGAGTCTCTCTCATGTCAGACACCTGAGGACCCAAAGCCACCAGCCCCCCTCTCTGTCGGTGCCAATTCGTCGACGGCCACGAGGCAGACATTCGGGACCTGTATGAACACTAACTGTGCGATACGATCTCCCGGGAACACCGAAAAGGGCGCATTGCCGAAGTTCGCCAGCACAACCTTCACTTCACCACGGTAGTCGCTGTCGATGGTGCCTGGCGAGTTGAGGACAAACACACCGCTTCTGGCCGCCAGGCCGGAACGACTGCGAACCTGCCCTTCGAGGCCAGGAGGTAACTCAAGCGCCAACCCCGTCCGCACCAGAGCGACGGCGCCAGGCAGAATGGTCAGCTCCCCGTCTTCTGCACTTGCAAGATCGTAGCCGGACGACCCTGATGTTGCACGCGCCAGCTGTCCCGCGCGAGAAGACAGTCTGTGAACGCCTACGCACAACTCAGTGCTTGTCGGGTCCATGGACAATCGAGACCGCCAGCTGGGAGATGTCAAAAACGTCATCAATGACACTCAATGCTTCACCAAGCGTGATCGAGTTGACCTGTTCGGTGACGTCCGCGACCGTCCGTATCCAGTCTCTCATGTAGAGCTCGGACGCGTTTCGATGCATACGACGGAAGAAGGATTCCAGCGAAAGCAGGAATCCGCCGAGAACAGTCTCCTTGGCATGCTGAAGCTCGGCCATACTGATCTTGTCGTGCCGCATGTTCTCGATCTCCTCGCGGATGACCTGCTGGACACGCAAAGCGTTTTCCGGGGAACTCTCGGCCGAAACGCCCAGCAATCCGGTATTGCTGAAGGCCACAGGAAAAGAGCCAATGCTATAGACAAGAGCCTCCTTCTCGCGCGCCCTCTGAAACAGGCGACTCGACATATTGCCACCGAAGATGCTGGACACGAGATTCAGAATCGACCCATGCTTCGAATACTGAGCGAAGCCGGGTAGTGCCATAGCCAGATAGACCTGCTCCGTCGGTCGCTCTGTCTCCCTTCGAACAGCGGCCCGGGTGGGGATTCCCCACTCGACCCTGCCTGGTCCCTTCGCAAGCCGCCCAAAGGAATCCTCGAGAAAACGTGCCGATGCGTCAACATCGATGTCTCCCGCAAGTGAGAGAACGATGTCCGGGGCAGCAAAATGCTTATGGAAGTATTCGACGAAGTCGCTCCGCCTGAAGGAACGCACTGACTCTACAGTTCCCAGCGGATTCGACGCAACAGGGTCGCTTCCATAGACCCCTTTGAGAAGCTCATCCGTGACGACGTCGTCGGGACTGTCCTCAAATGAGTAGATTTCCTGTTCGATGACTCTGCGCTCAAGTTCGATGGCTGCCGGGTCAAACGAGGGATGCAGAAGAATGTCGGAAAGCACGTCGAGCGCGAGAGGCGTATGAATTGCCGGGACGCGCATATAGAACATGGTGTACTGGGTATCAGTGAATGCATTCAGCTCACCGCCCACATTCTCGATAGCTGACGAAATCTCGAGCGAGCTTCGATGCTCTGTGCCTTTGAACAGGATGTGCTCCATGAAATGACTCAACCCATGCGTGTGGTCATCCTCAAACCGGGAGCCACTAGCAACAAGGGCCCCGACCGCTGCGGTCGGGTGCCCTTTGTCAACGTCGAAAACGACGCGGATGCCGTTGCTGAATGTTATGACTTCCGGTTTGCGCTCTCCGCTATTGATCACCATGGTGATGGTCATCGTGGGACTCAGGAGAAGTCTTGTCGGCATTTCCACCAGTCAGGCCCTTGCGGGTCAGAGAGATCTTGCCATCGTCCTTGAGCGGCAGAGTCTTGACCAGAATCTGTTCGCCGACCTTGAGCACGGAATGGATGTCTTTGACATACGAGTCAGATATCTGTGAGACATGCAGCAGACCGGACTTGCCGGGTGCTATCTCCACGAAAGCGCCAAAGTCTCGCAACTCGGTCACTTTGCCCATGTAGACCTTGCCCACAACGATATCCTCGGTAATCGCGTTGATCGCATCCATGGCAATCTGACCCTTTGCCCCGTCTGGTGCAGTCACGAACACAGAACCATCATCCTCGATGTCGATGTCACACCCGGTATCGGCAATGATCTTCTTGATGACCTTGCCCCCGGGGCCGATGAGGGCGCCGATCTTGTCTCCGGGAATATGCATCGTGAAGATGCGTGGAGCCAGCGGATTGACTTCGCTACGAGGAGCAGGAAGAACCGACAGCATCTTGTCCAGAATGAAGAGACGCGCAGTGCGGGCATGATCCAGGGCCGCAGACAGCAAGTCGCTGTCGACGCCGTGAATCTTGATGTCCATCTGCAATGCCGTGATGCCTCTTGCAGTGCCCGCGACCTTGAAGTCCATGTCGCCATTGGCGTCCTCGGCTCCCTGGATATCAGTCAGGATGACACTCTTGTCGCCTTCTTTCATCAGGCCCATCGCGATGCCGGCAACCGGCGCCGTGATCGGTACTCCAGCATCCATCAGTGCCAATGTACTGCCACAAATGGAAGCCTGCGACGTCGAACCGTTGGACTCAAGCACCTCGGAGACAACGCGAATCGAGTATGGAAACTCGCTCTCATCCGGAATAACGGGAAGCAGTGCCCTCTCTCCCAGTGCACCGTGGCCAATCTCGCGACGTCCAGGTCCCCGCATAGGGCGAGTCTCACCCACCGAGAAGGGAGGGAAATTGTAGTAGTGCATGTAATGCTTGGTAACCTCTTCCTCGAGGCTTTCGACCAACTGACCTTCTTTCTTGCCTCCGAGGGTGACAATCGAAAGGACCTGAGTCTGACCCCGGGAAAACAATCCCGAGCCATGACTCATCGGAAGAACGCCAACATCGACCCCGATCGGCCGAATCTCTTCGGGAGTGCGACCATCGATACGCACGCCTTCAGTCACGACACGATGCCGGATGAAATGCTTGATCTCTGCGTCAAGAACCTCGCCGATCGCCAGCCCACTTTCGGGATACTTCCCCACGAGTTCGGTGGCGAGTTCACCCTTGAACTCATCGAGGATCTTCTCCTTCTTCAGCTTCTCCTTGTCCTTGAGCACCAGGGGAAGACGCTCCTCGATCATGGAACGAGCTTCGCTCTGAATGGCTGCATCGAGCTTCAGCTCGGGGACGACGATCTTCTCCTTGCCAGCCTGGACGCGAAGTTCTTCCTCCATGCGACACGTCTCTTTGATCGGTTCCTGTGCCAGCACCAAGGCCTCAACCATCTCTGCTTCACTGATCTCGCGAGCCCCGGATTCCACCATGAGAATGCCATTGGTCGTGCCAGACACGATAAGATCCAGTACACTCTCGTCGATCGCAGAAGAGGAGGGGTTGAACACAAGTTCGCCATTGACTTTGCCGACCCTCACTGCGGCGACTGCTTCAACGAACGGGGCATTGCTGATAAGAAGCGCCGCCGATACCGCGTTGATGGCCAACACGTCAGGCGAATTCTCTCCATCGGCAGACAGCACATAGACGATGACCTGCACTTCCCGACGGAAGTGCTTGGGGAACAGAGGCCGGACCGACCTGTCGATCAGCCGCGAACGAAGAATCTCACGCTCGCTGGGACGTCCTTCTCTCTTGTAGAATCCACCCGGGATCTTCCCGGCCGCATACATTTTCTCAAAATAGTCGACAGTCAAGGGGAAGAAATCGAGTCCTTCCTTTGTGCTGTTGCTGACAGTGACTGCGGCGAGTACGACAGTGCCACCCATGGTCGCCAGAACAGCTCCGCCGGCCTGCTTGGCCAGCCGTCCAGTCTCATACGTGACAGGCTTGCCTGCAATACTGCCGCGAACGGTCTTTATCTCATCATTCTGCAACATTGGCTCCTACTTTCGGATTCCCAGCCGTTTGATCAATGAAGCGTAACGGTCCTCGTCGACGCGTCTCAGACTGCTGAGAAGTCTCCGGCGCTCACCGACCAGCTTGTAGAGCCCGCGCTTGGAACTGAAATCCTTTCGATGGCTCTGCAGGTGCTCTGTAAGCGCAAGAATGCGCTTCGACAGCATTGCAACCTGAACCTCAAACGAGCCGGTATCATCTTCACTGAGCTTGAACTCACCGATAATCTTCGACTTCTGTTCGGCTGTAAGCATGTTGTACCTCCAAGGTGTCCCAGGACCCAGTCTCACGTCCAGCCGGAACGAGAGACCGAGTGCGGGAGAAATGTACTAAAATTGTACCAGAAACACAGGACAAGTAAAGGAAAACCGGTCAGCACAAGACTTCACTATGTCATTCCCTGTCAGTCGCCGGCCGGCCCGAGGATGACGCGCGCCATGAGCACGTCACGCGAGATTTGTTTCGCGAGTGCGGCCGGTGAGGCAAAGCGCACCTCCTCGCGAAGGCGGGCCGCAAACCTTACGGACACCAGGTGCCCGTATACTTGCCGGTCAAAGTCGAGCAGATGCACTTCGACGGTGCGCCTTGATGCGGCAACGATTGTCGGACGAACGCCGATGTTGCACACCCCATTCACAATCGCCCCATCCACCACGGCTCGCACCGCATACACACCATTGCCGGGAAGCAACTTCACGGGATCGGGGACCTCAACATTCGCTGTTGGGAAACCAAGGCGCCCTCCCATACGGTTTCCCGTGACGATGACTCCCTCGATGGAGTAGGAACGCCCGAGGAGCCTTGCTGCGCGTTCCACATCACCCTCCACGATGGCCGTGCGAATCATGGAACTGGAGCACGGTTCCCCGTCGACCATCACGGGAGCGACGATGATGAGTCTGCGCCCCACGTTGTCGAGCATCCGCGCCATCGTCTCCGCATCGCCGGCGCGGCCCTTGCCGAAATGGAAGTCCCGACCTACGACAACAACCCATGCATTCAGGCGGCCGATAAGGACCTCGCTTACGAAGGCCTCAGCAGACAGCCCCTGGAAACGAGCCGAGAAATCCTCGAGGACGATGGATTCAACCCCATTCTTCCCAGCATACTCAACACGCTCACTGTTCGTGGTCAGGAGACCCTGGATGCCCCGAGTCGTTAGTTTTGGATTTCGTCGGAAGGTATAGATGACAGTTGCAAGACACGCCTTGCGGCCACAATCGACAAGTTCCCGGACAATCCGCTGGTGACCGACATGAAACCCGTCGAACGCCCCTACGGCGACCGCGGAGGCAATCCCTGGGAACTCGAAAGACGACAGATAGACGCTGCTCACTCGCTAAACACTTTCACTGGCCACGCCTTCCCGCCTCTGACCGCCGCCACACCGCCCAGGCGACCATCGGGACGCTTCACCATGGCAGTCGCTTCCACGTCAATGTCGCAGTCCACGGGCAGCCCATGGCCAAATGTACTCCATTGGACATCGTCAAGAGCAATGTGTGGCAGTGTCGCCAGAAGACCTGCCTTGGTCTCGCCCCACGTCAGAAACGACAGGTCCCCACCCTTTACCCTGCGCCGCAGCGTTCCCAGTGACAATGTGTCGCCGACACCAAACCCGTGGGCTCCCGTACGCAGGAGTCGCCCCATACATGCCCCACATCCCAGGACAGCCCCCACATCCCGGCAGAACCCTCTCACATAGAAGCCCGGGGTCACGGTCATGCGAAACACGATACGACGAAGGTCAGCGTCCTGCCGCTCCTGCAGCACAGTCAACCGCCGCACTGCCACCGGGACCGGAGCAAAATCGATGAGACGGCCCTGGCCTCGCATTGCCTTGTATCCTCGTACGCCATCGTGGTGCTTGGCTGAAACATGCGGGGGAACCTGCACAGTCTGTGCTGTCACGCCTTCGATAGCCTTCTTCACGGCCGCAGCCTCGAGACCGGTGGCACCCCTGCGCTCGATGACTTCCCCCTCCATGTCGTCGGTAATCGTGGTAATCCCCAGAACGAGTTCGCCGACATACTCTTTTTCGCTCGGCGGAAGGAAGGAGATGAGCTTCGTTGCAGAGCCAAGAGCAATAGGAAGCACTCCCATGGCCGGAACGTCCAGTGTACCGAGAAAGCCGGCCTTGTCGGCGCTCAGAATCCTCTTGACAACCCGGAGCGCGCCAGCACTACTGAGGCCGCTCGGCTTGAACAGCGCAAAGAAGCCTTCCGGCTGCAACATACTCACAGGCGGGACACCAGGCCATGAGCGTCGATGTATCTTGTGCTCCAGGCTGGGCTCACCAGAGCCACCACGCGTCGGCTACGGCCCCTTCTGCACGTCGACAACAACCGAAGACGGCGTCACCGTTGCAGAGACAACGCCCTGTATCAGCCCATCCACTGAGACAGCGTAGTTGCCATCGGCGAGCGGAGGCTGGCTGACGTCGACATATGCCTTGATCTGCGAAGACCCGAGAGCCATGACGGCGGAGGTCGTCCCGCTGATAAGGACCGACGCGGATGTCGTACCAAGAGATACCTTCCACCCCAATCCTGCTCCTCGAACCTCGATCGGCACGTCCGGGATGGCAAGAACGACAACCTGCTCGATGACGACACGGCACGACACGGCCTTGCTGCCAGCCACAAGCGAGACTCCCGGCGGAAGGACCAGGTCAACTGGCTTCGTGATAATCCCCGACTCGCCTGACACATCAACTGCAATCGTCGAAATCGCCTGAACCTGGCTCAGCGCCACTGCCGTGCCCGTAACCATGACGATTGCCGGGGTGCACGAGCCGCTTGCCACGACGTACCCACTCATAGGATGCCCGATGACACTCGGAATGACTGGCACCGTCTTCAACGTTGCAGCATCAAGAATCGGAAGAATGGCAACTGCCGACCGCGGAGACAACAGTACGCCCTCAACGACATTCCCCCTGGCATCATACGCGACGACGTCCCCGGCAACCGTGAGATTGCCACCTACGGCGGTTCCCAGCTTGTCCAGTGCAACGACCAGCGCCGCCTCCTTCACTTGGCTCACGAGCGATCCGGGGCCCGACACCTCGATGGACTCCGGCTCAACGCGCAGGGTCCCGAGGACCAGACTCAGCGGCAACGTACCGCTCACCTCTGCGTGCACAGGGACGGTAATCGTCTCCAAACGCTCGAGCTGCACATTGACTTCCCTGGGATCAACAGCCTCTACTGTCACGCCAGTAAGCCCAACGACCTGAGCTTGAACCGATGCAATGAAGGACCCCTCACTTCTTCCCCGAAAGTCGACGGTAGGCGTCACATAGCCGCTCGTGACGTTCCACAGCGTATTCATGGGGCCAGCCAATGTCACCGTCACCGTGGGGAGCGTCCCTGCCAGGACGTACCCCTGAGGTACGTTCACGGCGATCAACTGCGCCTCGACGGATTTCGTCGTGTCAGGACCCCTGATCCCGATGACGTAGACCCAGAGCAGCACAGCCAGGAGCACGGAGACGATCTTGGAGTTGAACAGCATGGCACCGATATTACGCTTGGCCATCTCCACCTCCCTGTTGTCCGTTCGACTTCCTTCTACGGAAGAATCCGGCCAGGCTGAACCTGTGCTCACTGGCTATGGGCTTCGTCATGACCAGCAGCATTCCTCTGAGCTCAAGTGGGCTCAGATAGCGCGTCAATTTGCCGCGTACTGCAAGAGAAATGACTCCTGTCTGCTCGGACACGACGACAACAATGGCGTCAGTCTCCTCCGTAATGCCAATGGCGGCACGGTGCCTGGTTCCAAGTCCTCGCTCCAGGTCCGCACTTGCAGTCAACGGAAAGAGACACCTCGCAGCAACGATTCGATTGCCCGCTACGATGACGCCGCCGTCATGGAGCGCGCTGTTGGGGTAGAAAAGCGTGGACACTGTTTCGGCTCTCACCAGAGCGTCAAGCCGGACTCCGGTCTCGACATAGTCTTCGAGACCCGTTTGTCTCTGCATGCAGATGAGCGCCCCGATCCGGTTCATCGACAGGTACTTGACACTCTTCACAACCTCGTCAACGGACTCTTCCCAATCGTGAACGTCCATGAACTGAGTGCGCGTGTCGGATGATACCAGCTTGCTGCTGCCTAGTCGACCGAGCATCCGCCGCAGTTCAGGCTGGAAGACCATGACAAGCAGCAGGGGAAGGAAAGTGGTCGAGAAACTGCGCAACCAGCTGAACACGCTGTTGAGAGCCAGCAGCCCGGCCTTGAGACTGAGCCACTCCACTCCGAACACGAGCAGATAGTAGATCACGAGACCCTGGGCCAGCTGCAGCGCGCGTGTGTTCGAGATGAGTCTCAGGACAGCGTAGAAGAGAAGGGATGTCAGGGCGACGTCGATGACGATGGAAATGCCTCGTGCTGGCGTAAGATTCACGAACAGGTCAGCAAAAAACCTCTGCAGGAAAACCATATCACCTCTCAGCAATAGCGATCATGCGCCTGGACTCAAGTCCAAACCGTGATCCATCATAGTCACCGCACCAGCGTTGAGGCCGCAGCCCCGCTGCTTCAAGCAGCGCTGTCAGCTCAGTCACAGTATACATACGCAGCACCCGACGGTACTCACGACGCTCTCCCCCGCTCAGAACGACGCGTCTCGTGGAGACAGTGCCATCCGTCGCGTCGAATCGACGCTTCTCGAAGACAAGTCCCTGCTCATTTTCATGCCACTCTTCGGGTACGAAGTGCTTCACGATGTAGTCACGGTTCTCAACGTCGAGGACTACACGCCCGCCTCGCCTCGTGTGCTCCGCAACTCTCTCAAGTACCTGCAGATCACCGATCTCACCGTAGTAGCCGAATGAGCTCCAGAGAGAGATGGTCAGATCTGCTCTCACGTCAAGCTTCATGACACGACTGTCCACCGCATGGAACTCGGCCTTCAACCCCAGCTGTGCAGTACGCTCGCGACACGCAGCAATGTAGTCTGCATTCATGTCCACGCCCGTCACCCTGAAGCCAAGTTTCGCAAGCTCGATGCTGTGTCGTCCCACGCCGCATCCAACATCGAGCACGGCGGCTCCAGGGAGTACTGTGCACAGCCTCAGGAGCTGCTGCACCTGTTGCCTTGTTCTGGCCGGGTCTACCGTATCCAGAAAGAGGCGCCTGTACGTATCGTCAAAGTACTCGTGTGTCCAGTCGGCGGTCATCATGTGCCATCAATACTAAGACATCAGGGCCAAAATGCAACACGAAAGCAGCTCTTGGACTTCTCTTCACTCTGGTCTTCCTTGACACCGGCGTCCATGCCCGTAGCATGTTGGCATGAGAACTTGGCGATGCATCATGTCCGGCATCGGCACTCCATACGAGAACATGGCCACAGACGAGGCACTGTTTGACGCTGCCTGCACGTCGGGCGTTCCAGTCCTCCGTCTCTATGGATGGACGCCTGCCACCGCATCCCTTGGCTTCGCTCAGCGAGCTTCAGAGGCTCTGGACTTTGCCGAAATGGATAGGAGACATCTTGCGTGGGTCCGACGCCCTACGGGAGGCAGAGCGGTGCTTCACGACATGGAAGTCACCTACTCGGTGTCCGTTCCACAGTCGGATCCTCTCTATGCTCTGGGGCTGGAAGCGTCGTATGAGTGGATATGCGGGCCGATTGTCGCGGCTCTCCTGACTGTTGGAGTATCGGCCGCGCTTGCCCCGCACGGCTCCACCGGCTTTGTGTCCGCATCGTGCTTCACCGCGCCGGGGACAACCGACATCGTTGCTGGACACAGGAAAATCGTCGGCTCTGCACAGCTGCGAACAAGGGACGGTTTCCTCCAGCACGGCTCAGTCGTCCTGAAGAACGACCTGGAGAAGCTCTTTGCTGTAGTCCGGACATCCCAGCCAAACGCGCATGATGCCGCACAGCGGGCCGCTCGCCTCATGACCAGCGTCAGCGACGAGACACACCGGGCCGTCTCATTCGGTGAAATGGCAGATGCCCTCGCCGGAGCCTTTTCAGGTGCCGACGGCGTCCGCCTCCTTCCCGATTCTCTTACGGCGCGAGAGACACTCAACGTCTCCGGTATTGTTGCTCGGAAATACAGCCGAGAAGACTGGAACGCTTTCAGATGAGAGGAATCATGGTATAGTCTTATGATTACTATCTGAGTCGTCTGTCCACAGAGGCAGACGCGACCGAGGAGTGATAGGATGGGAAAAGAAAGCAGGATCAGACAGGAACGCAAGGCGGGACTCGTCGAGAAGCCGGGAACGTATCACAAGGACCGGTTTCCCGTTGTCATGCGAGTCATTGCCGTCGTACTCATCGTCGCGCTCGCCACGTGGGGCTCCTTGTTTGCAGTCAAGAGCACTACCGGAACGATAGCATATCAGGTCGGCACCGGCAAAGTCCTCCAGTCCGATATCACGGCGCGCGTCCAGAACTACATAGATATGTATACGCAGTATGGAATGGACCTGACGGCTGCAGAGAATGCCAGCACACTCAAGTCCGTTCGCAAGAACGTCATTGACAGCTCGATCGAGCAGGAGCTGTTCATCCAATATGCCACATCCAAGAACATGAAAATCGACGAGGCCAAGCTGAAGACCGCTCTCGACACGGAAGTCGAAACTGCCGTCACACAGTCCAAGACGCAGTTTGGAACGGACGCTCAGGGATTTGATGATGCCGTCATAGCTCAGTATGGCTCGATGGACAAGTTCAAAGCCAAGCTCCGCACGCAGATCCAGCCATATGTCGAACGGCAGCAACTTGCTGATGCGGTGACTGCTGAGGTCAACGCCGGCGTCACCGTCTCGGACGCGGACATCAGGACCTATTTCGCGTCTCAGGGACGTGTCAACGCCGATCATCTCCTTATCATGATAGACGCCGACAACGACTCTTCCTCGACCATCGCCGCCAAGAAGAAGGTGGCTCAGGCCATCTACGACGAAGTCGTCAAACAGAAGAGTGAGAATGCCACGTTCGATTTCGTCAAGTACGCGCAGGAAAAAGCGGCCGAACTCAACAAGAAGACCGCAGGATATGCTCGCTACGAGACACTGGGCTTCTTCACCACAGGGCAGATGGTCAAGGAATTCGAGACTGCCGCCTTTGCGGCCAAGACCGGCGACATCGTCGGACCCGTCCAGACAGAGTTTGGCTTCCATATCATCAACAAGATCGCACAGGAACCTGTCAGCACGATCTACGATACCGCCGAGACGGTGAAAGCCGCACACATCGTCCTCGGCTTCGGAACCGGAGACCAGACAACCGGAGCAACGGCTGCCGAGGCCCTTGCAAACAAGGTATATGCAGAGCTGCAGAAGGGCTTGTCGTTCAAGACCGCGATCACGAAGTACTCCACGGATACCGACGCCACAATGGGAGGCATCCTGGACTACTTCTCGAGCGTAAGCGATGCGACCCGCTTCGACGCCCTCGCAAGTCTGAAAACCGGCCAGTATACCAAACCTTTCGTCGATGGTTCTTCATACGAGATCGTCCAGCTTCTGGACCGAAAGCCGCTCGTGAAGGCAAACCTGAGTGACAAGGCTACGTATGACAAGGTCAAGACCGCTCTGGAAGATGAGCGCAAGGCGGCCGCAATAACTGCACTGGTGACCAAACTCAAGGAGCAATTCCCCGTCCGCGAGGGTCAGTGGTCGCGTATCACCCGATGGTACAGCCGTGGTATCGGCAAGGTGCTGGGAGCAATTGGGCAGTGGATCGTCAAAGCCACGGGCAAGGGAACGACGACGACTCCGGCAGCGACGGACGTGCCAACCACTCCATCAGCTCAGTAGCCATGCTTGCGAAAGACGACACTGATTCGTCCAGAAGGCCCCCAGTCCAGGCGCGCCCAAGGGCGCGCCGGACAGCCTTCATCATGATGGCATCGCTTCTCCTGGTCGCTCTTGTCGCAGCTATCGTCGCCATCCCGGTAGCAGGTTCCCGCAACGTCGCCTTCTATGTCAATGGCAAACCTGTTACTGAGGAACATGTCCTGGCGATGATTGTCGACCTGCCCTTCGACGCGACCAGCGACTATTACAAGGCACGAGTGGATCTCGCGGACCCGTCGGACCCAAAGACACAGTATCTTGTTACAGGGTTGAACACGGAAGCCATTCAACGACTCATTGTCATGCACGCTCAATCCGACGAGGCTCGACGACTAGGAATCATCGTGAGTCCATCGGCCATCGACACTGCCGTCGAGGCCTATGTGACCGACCACGTCTTGCCAGACGACACGACCGAGACCGAGAGACTGCGGTCTCCGGCTATGCGCTCGTACATCCAGCTCTGGGCCACGTCCAAAGCCTATGAAGAGACCCTGACAAAGGATACCACCGTGTCGTCAGACGAAGTACGCGAGTACTTTGCCACATGGGGCTGGAAGTATACAGACGCGGCCGGCCGCCAGCTCACCTTCGAGCAGGCGGAGAGTGGAAGACTTGCAGAAGATGCCTTGGCCACCAAGAAGTTTCAGCTGATCCCTGAGAATCGGGCACAGTTGCTCAAGAAAGAGAGCGGTCTTGTGAACGGTGATACACGCTACAAACAGTTCATGAGGTGGTGGAACATCATGTTTGGCATCCAGGTTCCAGATTCACTTGAACCACTGCAGGTCGACACAGTCTCGTGACACGCCCACGAAGAGAGGTTCCGGCTGGTTCGGCCGCCCCGGAGAACCCCAGGAACATCAGCCCAAAGACAAACCGTCCACCTCGTAGCAGACGTTCCAGAGCGGACACCCGCCAAAACAATCCCCAGGCTGAGCCGGCACTGACCAAGTACAACGAACTCCTTCAGGACATCCAGGATGAAACCAGCTTCTTCCTGCCCGTGGATGCACTGAGCGCAGGCACGCACAGATACCTTTATCATCTGGGAGACTTCTCGGCCACGAATGCTGCACAGATGCAGCGGTTTCTCGACGACAAGCGTGAAGTGCTTGCAAAGCTCGAACAAGGGAAGCTCGGCAACAGCGAGCATCGCTCAGCGCTCGTTCTCCGGCCCTACATGGACAGCCTGTCCGTCCTGATTGGAGCCGGATACTTCGGGGACACTCTCTGGCAGCTGCGCAACGCCCGACGGGGCCTCTATCAGTTGCTGTATATGACAGAGATCCCCGCGTACGTCCGTGGGAAAGCCCTCGCTCGCCGGCTCGAGGAACTGTCGACACCTCCGACCGCGCCTGCAGAACAAATCCAGCTGCGTTCTGGCTCTCACCAGGAATTGGCTCTCGAGGAATCCCACATCATTGACCAGTACCTCCACTTCGCAGAAGACAGGGCCAGTCGCTTCGATGACAAGCAGGCTATTGCGGAGCGCATTCTCAAGGCACGCCAGTACATGAGCAGGCTGGAACCACGGCTGGCTCACTCCACCAGTACTGGCGATTCCACCCGGGATCCAGTACTCTCTATCCTGCTTCCTTCACTCGACGAGGCAAGCACAAAAGAAGCACAGGAGCATCTGGAACGTGAGACAGAGACGTTGAAGCGTCAATTGAGCGAGACAGCTGCCCAACTGGATGCCTCCAGAAGCACGGACGAGGTTGTGAGGGACGTTCTCCAGGCTTCTGTCGCACGGCGCCTGGATCAAGCAGCCATCGACGACTGGATGAACAAGGATTATCCCCGCCTCCACTCTTTTTTCCCCGGCTACAGACTCAAGTCCGTACCCGTGCTAGGGGACGAGCTCGCGCCTCGTCCGGCATATGATGATCCAGAAGCGGTTGCCCTGAAAGGCGCCTCACTCGACCGCCGACAGACCGTCTGTCCGATAGCGTCTTCCCGTCGCTGGCTTTCGCCCGAGATCGCTCTCATGATGACCTATTTCCCTGGCAAAGCATACATCCAGACCGCAATCAGCAGCTGGGACCCATGTCTGGCATTTCACGTTCAGCGAGAGACATTCATCACGGCACTCTCCCTGTTCGAGCTGCAGAACATTGCCAACCTCGACGGCGTGCTGACACCACAGAACAGTCTGCTTACGACGCTCCAACTCCTCATCGAGGACACGGCAGCTGCGCTCGATATCGAGATCCTGCAGAACAGGCTCACCCATCATGACGCGTGCTCGTTCCTTCAGGAACGCGTCCCGTTGCCTCCCGATCTTGCATCGTCGTTCTCATCGATCGCCACATTCGACTTTGGCGTCTCTCTCGCCCGGTTCATGTTCCGAACTCGCTTCCGCGAAATGCGCAGAATCTCCCGGACCAGCAACAAGAAAGTCTCCTGGGCCTCGTTTTATCAGAGTATCTTCGAGCAGGGTACGTTCGACCCCGCTCAACTCAAGAATTCATGAGCAGTGAGCCTCTGCCCACGACGGCCAGCGCTGACCGTCCACTGTTCCTTGCCATCGCCGGAAACATCGGCGTGGGAAAGTCCACGCTGACGCGTCATCTGGCCGACACCTGGGGGCTTACTCTGCTCCCTGAACCGGTCAAGGAGAACCCTTTCCTCAAGCTCTACTACGATGATCCCAAGCGATGGGGCATACAGTCACAACTCTTCTTTCTCACACAACGAGTGAAGCTCTTCAAGGAAGCCGGCGCCCTGAATCATGCCAAGATCGTGGATCGCACCCTCTATGAGGACGCAGAGATCTTCGCCCGTACAGCGCTGTCCCGTGTCGAGTACGAGATCTATCTGCAGCTGTACGAGTACCTGCTGGAGAACCTCCCGGTACCCAACCTCGTCGTCTATCTCCGTGCGTCCACAAGAACACTCTCACGACGCATACAGTCGCGGGGGCGTTCGTTCGAGAAGGCCCTGCCCTCTTCCTACCTTCGGAAACTCAACGAGCGCTATGATGCATGGGCAAGCTCGTTTCTGCGCGCCCCCCTGATCGCCATCGATACAGACGACCTTGATCTGTTCAGCCTCTTCGGCGAATACGAGAGGGTTACCGACCGCATTGCTGAAGCACTTATCCAGAAAGGACTGACATGGCAGCACACGACTACGATACCCAGGCATTCCTGAGTATCCTCCCCGAACCTCTACAGGAGGAGCTCGAGAGGCTAGACCGGTTCGACGAGCTCGTCGAGGTCGTGCTGGACCTTGGACGTGTCCCTGAAGCTCGGTTCGAATTCGACTTTGTTCCCCTCAGCGAGAGCAGGGTCACGAAGGGGGACATCGACTCGATCGTCCGAAAAGTTGGAGAATTCGACCGCGACAACCGCGCCGGAATCGAACGGACGCTGCATCGCATTTCCGCCATCCGCAACAGGCACAACGACGTGGTTGGACTGACGTGCCGGGTCGGACGGGCCCTGTACGGCAAGATCGAGATCATCGAAGACCTCGTCAAGAAAGGTTCGAGCATCCTGATACTCGGCAGACCGGGCATCGGCAAGACGACTCTGCTGCGCGAGGCCTCCCGCTACATCAGCGATACACTGAAAAAGCGCGTCATCATTGTCGATACCAGCAATGAGATCGGGGGGGATGGTGACGTTCCCCATCCCGGCGTCGGGTCTTCTCGCCGCATGCAGGTACCGTCTAACAAAGAGCAGCACGACATCATGATTGAAGCCGTGGAGAACCACAATCCGGAAGTCATCGTCATAGATGAGATCGGCCGCATCGAAGAGGCGCAGGCATGTCGGACGATCGCTGAACGCGGCGTCGAGCTCATTGGAACGGCACATGGCAACGATCTGGGCAACCTTATCACCAACCCGACCCTCATCGACTTGCTCGGAGGTATCCAGACGGTTACGCTGAGCGATGAAGAAGCGCAGCGCCGTGGAACGCAGAAGAGCGTTCTCGAACGCAAGTCTGCTCCCACATTCGACGTCCTCGTGGAACTGCGTGAACGCGATATCCTGGCCGTATACCGCAACCTGGCAGACGTTGTCGACAGAGTCCTGCGCGGCTTCGACGTACAACCCGAGATACGCAGGAGAACGGCCGGCAAGGAGTTCGTCATCGAACCTCTTGGTCAGGAAGAGGCTTCCGCTCCACAAACTGGCACCGAGCAGCTATGGACGCAGGATTCCAGCGTCAGGCTGTACATCCAGGGAGTCAGCCAGAGCTACATCGAGCGGGCTTCCCACAGTCTGCACACCGACGTACGAGTCGCGCGCACGATGGAGGACGCAGACATCGTGCTGCTGAGTGACACGCTCGCAGCCAAGAAACCATTTCTTGTAGAACGAGCCGAGGCGCTCGGATTGCCGCTGTATACAACCAGCAAGAACAGTCTGGCTGCCATCAAGGACCTCCTCAGACGCATCCACTCGATGTCCGTGGATAAAGATCAGTATGCTTCGTGGATTCATCTCATGCGCGAAGCTGTCGTCTCCTCGGCCTCACGTGAACTGCCGTATTCCGATGCCTTCGAGCGGCGGATGCAGCACAGACTGGCAGAACGACTTGGGCTGTTCAGTGAGAGCGAAGGCATCGAGCCATTCCGGCGCGTCGTCGTGTACTCTCCGACGATGAAGCCGACTCAGGGCCCACCAGGAGCCGTGTGATGCGGCGTGCCTTCTTTCTCACGTTCGAGGGAATCGACGGATGCGGCAAGAGTACACAGGCTGAGCGGCTCAAGCGGGCGTTGACGGAGCGACTGTTCTCTGTCACGCACACATTCGAGCCGGGAGGAACGATGCTCGGACGGAAGCTCCGAACGATCCTCGTGCACGACGAGATCAACCTGTCGCTGTTCTCTGAAGTATTGCTGTTCGCGGCCGATCGCAGACAGGACATCGATGAGATCATCAACCCCGCACTCGAACGCGGCGACGTCGTCATTGGAGAAAGGTTTGCAGATTCATCTGTCGCCTACCAGGGGGTTGCAGGAAAGGTCGGAAAAGAACGAGTCGAGCGACTCATGGACATCGTTACCTCGGGCCTGGTCCCTGACCTGACGCTGCTTCTGGATATCGATCCGCGCATTTCCCTGGCCCGGAAGACCGACCTCGACCGGATCGAGCAACGAGGCTCGTTCCTCGACGCCGTGCGCCACGCCTATCTGGACATAGCCATGAGCCAGCCCCAACGGTGGGTGATTATCGATGCGGCTCGTCCTGCGGATGACGTCTTCAGCGATGTGCTGGGGGCAGTGTTGAAACGACTGGAATAGCGGAGGTATGAACATGTCCGAACGGCAGTCTCGTGAACCTGACCGCATCGACGAGCTCCTTGGAAGCCTCCAGGAGTCACGCACGGCACAAGCTCTTGCTGGAAATCCTGTGCTCCCCGCCCCGCAGCGCCGTCGCAGAAGCAGGATCTGGATCATATTCGTACTGATCGCTGCAGTTGCGGCCGCGGCGGTCTTCCTGCTTCTCCAGGGAAGGACAGCCAGCCTGAACATCCGATCATTCCCATCAGGAGCTACCGTGTTCCTCGACGAGCAGCAGGTCGGGACGACGCCACTGCTGTTGTCCCACGTGGCCCCAGGGACCCATGCGATACAGATCCGCCTTCCTGGTTGGGAAGTCTGGAACGGTACCACGACGGCAGAGAGGGGATCCACTACGCAAGTCATTGCAAACATGACACACGCTGCCTACTCCCTGGTCGTCACGTCTACCCCGCCTGGCGCAACAGTTGCGCTCGATGGCGCGGCCAAAGGCGTCACACCTTTGACAGTGGCGGGTCTCAAACCGCGCAACTACGCATTGGTCGTTTCCCTCAAGGGCTACGCCGCAATCTCGCGCACAGTCGACCTTTCCGATGCGGCACAGAGCGCCCAGGACTTCTCTCTCATGCAGGCCTTTGGCAAACTGAGCATCATGTCGGACCCGACTGGAGCTCAAGTCATCATGGACGGCAAGCCATACGGCGTGACACCATTGAAGATCGACTCATTCCCCGTGGGCGACTACGCTCTGACACTCAAGCTGGACGGGAGCACAGACATCACTGATATGCTTTCCGTGAAAGAAGGCATCCTTCTCGCCAAGCAGTACAAGCTCGACCTTGCACTTGGCGGGCTTGCCATATCCACTGACCCTGCCGGAGCGTCCATAACAATTGATGGCCAGGCCACGAGTCAGATCGCGCCCTTCACGTTCAGCACGCTGAAGGAGGGCTCGCATGAGATCTACCTGGAACTGCCAGGGTATCTCCCGTGGTCAGGCCCGGTATCAGTGTCCAAGGGTCAGACGAGTCGCCTCTCCATCGCCCTCACGAAGTTGCAGTAGCGACAGGTTGACGGGGAACATCTCAGCCTATATACTACTGAAGCCGTACAGGACGGGGAGCTAGCGGTGCCCTGTCGCCCGGAATCCGCTCACCGGGGTCCATGCTGGGCACGCGGGACGTACGTTTCCGAAACAGTCCCTGTTGAAGGCGTTGAAGGCTGCACACCATGCAATGGGAAGCTCTGAACTCTGCCAGGTCCGGAAGGAAGCAACAGTACTGAGTGGAACATGTGCCGTGGCCCGATGCAACTGGAGCCGGAGACAGTCGACCACGCCGGGGGCCTGCGCAACAAGTGCTCGGCGTACGGCTTTGTCTTCTTCCTACCTTGGGCGGAGGGCAGTCACAACACAGAGCGAGGCAATGCCTTCACCCCTGCCGATCCAGCCTATCACGTCGTTGCCGCTCACCTTGACGTCGACATCAGTCGACCGAAGTCCAAGGAGGTATGCGAGTCTTCTCTGCATAGGAGCCTGGTAATCCCGCAATCTTGGCCTCTCAGCAACAATAGTGATGTCCGCCGAAACGATCCTCAGTCTGCGAATCCGTTTATCCGCCATGACACGTCCCAGAAGCACGGAGCTGTCGATTCCGACGAACTGCCCGTCTGACGATGGAAACATGCGGCCAATGTCTCCCGCCCCAGCACATCCGAGGACAGCGTCCATGACCGCATGCAAGACAGCATCGGCGTCCGATGTCCCGTCAAGCCCCAGCTCCGAGGCGATCCTGATGCCGCCGAGGATCAGCGGTCGCCCGGACACGAACCGATGGACATCGTAACCGAACCCCACCACGGTCCTGGCTCTCGCGCTGAATGCCGCTTCGACAATCTCAGCATCCCCTGGCACGGTCACCTTGATGTTCCGGGCGTCGCCTTCGACAGTCACAACCTGACCACCGGCTGACTCGATCAGCGCCGCCTCGTCACCAAACAATGCGTGATCCGCACCCCTGAGATACGCGGACTGGAGCGTTGCCACTCGGCAGAACTGAGGTGTCTGAACAGCGACGACCCCCGTTCTGTCCAGTATCTCTGTCCCGCCTGCCGACGTTCGCCGCAATGAGTCGGCCACCGGAATCACAGGTACGACAATGTCTCCCGTATCCCTTGCCGCGAGCAGTCTCTTCAGAAGTGCTCGGCAGACCAGCGGGCGGGCGCCATCATGAACCAGAACCCAATCCTGATCGGAAGCACCATTGTCTAGAAGCGTCTTGAGGCCGCAAAGAACGCTTTCGGCTCGCGTTGGACCTCCGCTCGCCAAAAAAACGTGCACGCGGCGTGGAAGAGCTGCCTGGGTAACGCACTTCTCCATCTTCGCACGGTCCTGCAGTCTGCAGACCAGAACCAGTCGGCGCACGGGTGCCTGGCACACCGCTTCCAGAGTAGTGCAGATCAGCGGTTTCCCTGCGAAAGGAGCGAGAAGCTTGTCCCCTCCAAACCGCGTACTGCTTCCAGCCGCCACGACAATGGCGGCAAGACTCGGCCGATGAGCTCTGACAGCCTTCACTGTGACTCGCCTCCGGCATCGGAGACTCGTGGAAAACTGGCGGCAATCGCCTCACTCACATAGCGTTTTCGATGAATCGTGAGACCATGGAGGTCCGAAAGGTCGTCGCGAACCTTATCGCTCACGATGAACTCTTTGAACCCCATGCGTGCCCCCAGCTCGATGCGCCGGTGCAAGTTGAACACGGGGCGCAGGTCTCCTGCGAGACCGACCTCTGCGATCGGCATGACCCCGTCACGTACTGCCACGTTGCGTATTGCACTGTACAGTGACAGGACGACACCAAGATCGATACCTCGATCCTCAACCGAAAAATCACCCGAGATATTGACATACACGTCTCTGCCTCCAGCGCTCGTGCCCGCCCTGCGTTCGATCACTGCCAGCGCGATCATGAGCCTGCCATAGTCCAGTCCGGTCGCAATGCGGCGCGGGGAAGGCAGGTAGCTAGTAGCAGCCAGAGACTGGACTTCAACGAGCACAGCAAAACTCCCCTGGGCTGCAGGGACCACCACAGACCCCGACTGCAGGTTGTGTACGTCGGTCACGAACGCGCTCGACGGATCCGAAATGGGTACGAGCCCTGACGACGTCATCTCGAAGAACCCGGTCTCCCCGCTCCTGCCATAGCGGTTCTTCCCCGACCTCAGCAGTCGGTACGCACCAAATCGATCTCCCTCCATGTAGAGGACGGCGTCGACCAGATGCTCGACGTACTTGGGACCCGCAATCGTCCCGTCCTTGGTCACGTGCCCGATGATCAGCGCAGCCACTCCAGACTTCTTGGAGAACCCGGCGATGGCAGCAGCAGTGATCTTTAGTTGAGCCGGCGTACCGGATCCGAAGAAATCCTCCTCCGTCGAGAACGACTGCAGCGAGTCCATGACAAGCGCCACCGGTCTAGCTCGATCAGCCATGGCCAGCGCATCAGCAAGCGAGTTGGTGGTGGCAAGGAGAAGGTTCTTCGGGTCCAGCCCCAGTCGGCGAACGCGCCCGAGGATTTGAGAGCGAGACTCCTCACCGCTCACGTACAATACCTTTCCGTGTTGTCCCAGAGCAGTTGCCGCCTGCAGGACAAGTGTCGACTTTCCGATGCCGGGTTCCCCTCCCACAAGGACGGCAGAGCCGACCACCAGGCCACCTCCCAATACTTCGTCCCATGGTCCGATATCTGTCACCATGCGCTGCTCCGGCTGGACATTCTCCGATGCGACTTCCAGATCCGCCTCTGCGGGCAGTATCCCGGAAATCGGCACTCTCGAGGCCGGCCGCTCCGTGACCTCGATTCCGGGCACGTCCTCAACGAAGGAGCCCCAGGAACCGCACTCGGGGCACTTTCCGAGTCTCGAGACGCTGATATGTCCACACTCGCTGCACCTGTACTGAACCTGGGGCTTCGCCATCGTGCCCTCCTATGTCGAGACAAGAACGTCAGTCCTGTGACTCCCTTCTCTTCAGCTGAGGGAACAGGATAACCTCACGGATAGACTCCACGCCGAGCAGAAGCATGACAAGCCTGTCGATGCCGATGCCCAGCCCACCCGCAGGCGGCATGCCGTACTGCAGGGCACGCACGTAGTCGAAATCCATGGACTGGCTTTCGTCATCGCCCCCGGCTTTCGCTGCAGCCTGCTGCGCAAACCTTTCTTCCTGGTCCACAGGGTCGTTGAGTTCGGTGAAGGCATTGGCAAGCTCCATCCCGTCGGCAAAAAGCTCGAAGCGCTGAACTCTCTGCGGCTGATCCGCCATGCGCTTGGCAAGCGGCGAGATTTCCACAGGATAGTCATGCACAAATGTCGGATCGACGAAGTTGGGCTCGACCATCTTGTCGAAAACCTCGTTGACGACGTTGGCATAGTCGAACGACTTGTCCATGTGAATGCCGAACTCAGCGATCTTGCGGTGCGCCAGCCCATCATCGCGCAGCTCCTCCAGACCAACACCCGCGTACTTCTGCATGGCCTCGTCGAACGTCATCCGGGCAAATGGCCCGATGAAGTTGATCAGCCGCTCGCCCATGTGCACCTGCGACACACCCGTGACCTTTTCCACCAGGTCAAGGATGAGGTTCTCGGTCAGGCTCATCATACCACCAAGGTCCGAATAGGCTTCGTACAGTTCCATCATCGTGAACTCCGGGTTGTGCACCGTATCGATGCCCTCGTTCCTGAAACTGCGGTTGATCTCAAAGACCTTCTCGAAACCGCCGACCAGAAGCCGCTTCAGGTACAATTCCGGAGCGATGCGCAGGAATAGGTCCTGATCAAGTGCATTGTGATGCGTCACGAACGGTCGCGCAGTGGCACCACCCGCGATTGGCTGGAGCATTGGTGTCTCGACCTCAAGATATCCTCGCTCGGTCAGGTATGTCCGGATATGCGAGACTACATGGGACCTCTTCTCAAAAGCGTCTCGAACCTCCGGGTTGACCATGAGATCGACGTAACGCTGACGATAACGGATTTCGACATCCGTGAGGCCATGAAACTTTTCGGGCAACGTACGGATCGCCTTCGACAGAACCCACAGTCTTGCGACAGCGATGGTCTTCTCTCCCGTCTTTGTTACGAACAGTGTTCCTTCGACCCCAATGATGTCACCGGAATCGACGTACTTCTTGAACCAGTCATAGGCAGGCTCTTTGAGGTCGTCAGAGCGCACATACAGCTGGATCCGCCCGGACATGTCCGCCAACACGAGGAAACACGCCTTCCCATGGCCACGAACAACCATGACGCGCCCTCTGGCACGAACCGTCCTGTCTCCCAGCTCATCAAAGTGCTCCGCGATGTAGGCTGCCGCAAGCGCGTCCCCAAAACTGTGACCAAACGGGTCAATTCCCTGTTGGCGAAGTTCCCCAATCTTGTCCCTGCGGCTTTGCTCAACCTCGTTGAGTTCCAGCACGACTATACCTTTTCGATGGACAGAATCTTGTACGAGACTCGACCCTTGGGGATACGCACAGCAACGGTCTCCTTCTCGCGCTTCCCCACGAGGGCCTTGCCCACCGGACTGTCAATGGAAATGTGACCTTCCATGGGATCAGCTTCAAGATTGCCGACGATGGTGAACCAGCGAGTTTTGGCAGTCTCGATGTCGAGTACCTGAACCTTACAGCCCATGTGAACTTCGCCTGTGCCCGTATCGTCTGGTTCGACGACCACGGAGCGCTCGAGCTGACGCTCGACGTCCATGATGGTCCCCTCGATGAACGCCTGCTCCTTCTTTGCCTCTTCGTACTCGGCATTTTCCGACAGATCGCCGAACCCTTTGGCGTCCTTGATGCGCTCTGCGATACGAAGGCGCTCCTTGGTCTTCAGCCTGTTGAGCTCCTCAAGCATCTTCTTGTGCTGAGAGGGGCTGATGTACAGCTTCTCTTCCTCATCTTCACGCACATTGGTAAGTTCAATCTCTTCGTCGAAATGCTCTTCTTCGTCATGCATCATGGCGAACCTCCTCGCTGGCACTCGTGCACAGCGCACCGTACTCATTCAGCAGCTTCTTCAGCTGGTCTGCTTCCTTCACCTGGTTGATGCGCCCTCGATACGTCGTCGCCTCAGGGAAGCCCCTGAAGTAGAAGGCGAGGTGCTTGCGCATCTCCTTGACTCCGATGACCTCACCCTTGAGAGCGACCTCGCGGTCGACATGCTCCTGCATGACCCTGAACCGCTCGTCAACGCCAGGCTCGCGAGGACTCCTGCCACCCAAGACATCGTTAATCTGCTCGAAGACCCACGGATTCCCGAGAGCCGCCCTTCCTATCATCACGTAGTCGGCTCCAGTGTAGTCGAGAAACCTCTTTGCGTCCTCAGCCTTCTTGACGCCTCCGTTCGCAATGATTGGTATAGTCGCCTTTGCCTTTGCCGCAGCGATGACATCCCAGTCCTTCGAGCCCGAGCGTCCCTGCACGGCAGTACTGCCGTGAATGGCAAGGGCTGCTACGCCGTTCTTCTCGCAAATTGCCAGGATTTCTTCGGCAACGTTGTCGTCGAGGAGGAATCCCTTGCGTATTTTCACCGTCACTGGCAGCCGTGTCGCCCGTACAACCGCGGACGTGATTGCATCGATAAGCGGAAGATCCCTCAGGAGCGCCGATCCGGCACCGGTCTTCACGATCTTTGGCTCGGGACATCCCATGTTGATGTCGATGGCATCGACCCCGGCCTTCGCCAGAACTTCTGCAGCTTGTGCCATTGCATCAGGCCGAGCCCCAAACATCTGACAGTCGACAGGGCGCTCGACAGGATCGAACACCAGCATCCCGAATGTCTTGACATTGCTGAACGTGATGCCGAGGGACGAGACCATCTCTGTGTAGACCATGGCTGCGCCATAGCGCCGGCATAGAATGCGAAAAGGGGAATCGCCATACCCTGCAAGGGGCGCAAGGAAGGCACGCCCATCAAGCTTCAGCGGCCCAATGTTCACTCAGTCCTGCCCCTGTTCAGCTCAAAGAGGATTCGCAAGCCATCGAGGGTGAGATTCAGATCATGCACACAGGGGGTCCGCAAGCCAGGAACCACTACACCCGACAGCCCGCCTGTCAGGATTACTCTAGCGTCTGGACAACCCGTGTCCTGGCGGATGCGCTGAATCATGCCGTCGACCATGAATACCGCACCCCAGACAACGCCAACCTGCATCTGCGTGATCGTGTCGATTCCAAGGCTCGTTGCCGGGCGTTCAAGCTCAATACGGGGCAATTTGGCCGTCTTGGTAAACAGGGATTCGCTTGAGTTGAGAAGGCCGGGCGCTATGGAGCCCCCAAGGTACCTTCCATCGCCGCTCACAAAGTTGAACGTCGTCGCGGTCCCAAGGTCGATGATGATGCAGGGGCCCCCGTATTTCATATACCCGCCGACACAATCAGCAATACGGTCGGCCCCCATCTCCAACGGGGACTCGACCTCCCATGCGATATTGGTATTGAGTGCTGTCGAGACCATGAGGGGTCGGAGATGAAACATGCGATCGACGAGGCGCCGCATGATCGGCGTGAGCGGTGGGACAACAGAAGCTAGAACAACAGACTCTATGTCCCCCGGCTGGACATCGGAAAACTGAAATAGACTGCGGATGAACACGCTGTATTCATCGGCAGTCTTGCCCCGGTCGGTCGTCAGGCGCCAACTATCGCGCAGGACAGTACCATCGAACAGGCCACAGACTATGTTGGTGTTCCCGACATCAATGGCAAGAAGCATGGTGGCGCGCCTTCAAAACCAGAATGGCGGAGAGACCGGGATTTGGACCCGGGAGGCGGTATTAGCCACCCACTCGCTTAGCAGGCGAGTGCCTTCAGCCACTCGGCCATCTCTCCGTGCTTTGGAATCTGACAAACCCGTACTATTGCACGGGCTCTTATTGATTATACCGGCTTCCCGCACATTATCAAGGGTCAGAGCCTTCGCAGACGTCAGAACAGCACATCGTCCCCGCCGCTCGAGGCACTATCATGACCCTTCAGATATCGCCGGCCCAGGTCCGTTATGACGCGTCCCTGCGATGTCCGCGCGATGAAGTTCAACTGAACCAGATACGGCTCGATCACGACGGACACCGTATCAGGGTCTTCACTGATGGCAGAAGCCAGGCTGTCGAGTCCCACTGGGCCGCCTCTGAACTTTTCATCGATCGCGCCAAGGAGCCGCCGATCGATGTCCAGCAGGCCATACTTGTCGATGTTGAGCCGTGAGAAAGCCTCGTCGACCAGCTTGACATCGACGACGGAAGCCCCCGCGTATGCCAAGTAGTCTCTGATGCGTTTCAGGTTCCGAAGTGCTATGCGAGGAATGCCGCGTGAGCGACCGGCAATGCGTCTGGCAGCAGCCGGCTCGACAGACGTCTCAAGCCGGCAGGCGGCATTGGCAATGATCTGAGCCAGTTCTTCCTCATTGTATGGATCCATGCGCATGACGATGCCGAACCTGTCGCGAAGAGGGGCGGACAACATGCCAAATCGGGTGGTCGCTCCTACGAGTGTGAACGGCTTGAGACGTATCGTCAGTGTCTTGGCGCTTGGTCCCTTCCCAAGAATGATGGGCAGTTGAAAATCCTCCATTGCAGAATAGAGACTCTCTTCCACCGCGGGGGGCAGACGATGAATCTCGTCGATGAACAGCACATCCCTGTCCCTGAGCGATGCCAGAATGCTGGCAAGATCACCCGCCCGTGTAAGTGCCGGTCCGCTCGTGAACTTGAACCGCACACCAAGCTCCGCGGCAATGATCTGCGAGAGTGTCGTCTTGCCCAGACCTGGAGGACCGTAGAGCAGGCAGTGGTCCAGCGGCTCGTTGCGGCTGAGTGCGGCCTTGATGAAAATGGCCAGGTTGCGCCGCAGCTGCTCTTGTCCTATGAAATCCTCCAGACGTCGTGGCCGCAACGTCGAACCCACCGCGTCACCCTCGGGCTTCCCGGACGGCAGTGGGGCTTGAGCAACAGTCGCTTTCCGACGTACCCGCTTCTCCTCGCCGGCAGCCATATCTTATTTCCTCGAAAGATGCTGCAAGGCATCACTCACGAGTTCCTCGGCTGAACGGTCCTTCGTAGCGCCAAGCTCCCGGAGAGACCCACTGATCTCTTGTTGTGAATATCCGAGAGACCGGAGCGCCATCTCCACCTCTGCCAATACGGTGGGTTCGGTTCCTGTCATTCCCTCCACAGACAGAAGCTCAGCATACTTGCGATTGACGATCGGACGCAACTCGATGAGGATGCGCTCGGCATTCTTCTTCCCTACGCCGGGCGCGGAAGTGAGTAACCCAACACTCTGTTCCCGCACGGCTTCGATGAGGCGAGATGCAGGTACAGCACGCAGAAGGCTCAGGGCGGTTTTGGCGCCTACGCCCGGAACATGCTCGACCAGGTCGGCGAAAACTTCATAGTCCAGCGGTTCAACAAAACCGTAGAGCTCCTGCCGGTCTTCCTTGACGACATGGTATGTCCGCAGTTCGACCTCTTCCCCAACCTCAAACATGGTGGGGTCCACCACCCGTACCTCATACCCGATGTCGCCGACAAGAACGATGACGGCGGAATCCAGTCTGCGATATACGGTCCCCCTAATCAGTGCA
Organism: Coprothermobacter sp.; assembly: GCA_013824685.1. Taxonomy (NCBI): domain Bacteria; kingdom Pseudomonadati; phylum Coprothermobacterota; class Coprothermobacteria; order Coprothermobacterales; family Coprothermobacteraceae; genus Coprothermobacter; species Coprothermobacter sp. The sequence goes on from PNOG01000004.1 coordinate 50,056, forward strand.
ATCATCGGTCTCCTCCGCCAGAACTACCTCGCGATAGGCCCCCGTGAACGTATGGCAGAGGGCGATAGCAATGGCGTCCGCTGTATCATCAGGTGAAATGTGCTCCTCGACACCAAAAATCTGGCGCACGGCAATCTCGACGTTCTTCTTGCTCTCCATGCCATATGATGAGACGGCCTGCTTCACCTGCTGAGGGGTATACTCGAACGCAGGAACGTGACATGTGCCGATGGCAAGGACGATGACTCCGCGCGCCTCACTGACCTTCATGACCGTCCGGGCGTTTCGAAAAAAGAACAGAGACTCGAGGGCCACCGCATCCGGCTTGTACCTGCGGACGAGTCGGCGAACGCTGTCGTAGATGTACTTGAGCCTGTCTGGATACGGCGTGCCAGGATGGGTCTCCAGACACCCATAGTCGAGAAGGGCTACGGTGTCGCCGTCTGACGAGACGACACCGTAGCCGATGCGTGCCAGTCCGGGATCGATTCCCAGAGTAAGCATAACGTCTCTAGCTTTCCTGCTCCAGCAGCTTGATGATCTCGTCGCTCATCTCGTAGTTGGAGAAGTAGTCGCTGACGTCATCGTGCTCGTCCAGCGCTTCCTCCAGCCGCGCGATTTTTCGCGCATCGTCAATGGCGACGGCAACAAGAGTCTTGGGAATCATGGTGAGAGACGCGGACTTCACGACAATCCCGGCAGCCTCGAGGGCCTGACGCACCTTGTAGACATCCTCAGGTCCGGTGACGACGGTCGTCGTCTCCTCGTCCTGCTTGAGGTCCTCTGCGCCGCTGTCCACTGCAATCATGAACAGATCGTCGTATCCCTTGTCAGCTGGATCGATTTCCAGCGAACCCTTCCGCTCGAAGCCCCAGCTGACAGATCCGTTCTCGCCCATCGCGCCACCGTGCTGAGAGAGGATCCTCCTGATTTCCGACGTCGTGCGGTTCTTGTTGTCAGTCGAGGCCTGGATGATGAATGCAGTGCCATTGGGACCGTAACCTTCGTACGTGGTCTCCTCGTAGCTGACACCCTCCATCTCTCCGGTTCCGCGCATGATTGCCTTCTTGACGTTGTCATTGGGCATACCCGCTGACTTGGCCTTTTCTACGGCCGCCCTCAGCCGTGTGTTCGTGTCGGTACTCCCGCCGCCTGCCTTCGCCGCGATAATGATCTCACGAGTGATCTTGGTGAAAGCACGACCGCGCTTGGCGTCTTCTACGCCCTTCTTGGCCTGAATATTGTGCCACTTGGAATGCCCGGACATCTAGACCTCCTGATTTGAGCTCTGCCCTGCCAATTGCAGAAAATGTTCATGTACCCTTGTATCGCTTCCAAGCTCCGGATGGAACGAAGAAGCAAGGAGCCTTCCCTGCTGCACATAGACCGGCCCCTGTGCTACCCTTGCCAATACGTTTACAGAAGGTCCTGTCCGGATGATCACCGGCGCCCGAATAAACAGCGCATGTAATGGTGTATCTAGCCCTTCGATTCCCAGATCTTCCTCGCTGGACTCCTTCTGACGTCCAAACGCATTCCGCTGGACAGTCACATCCAGAAGTCCCAGATGAGGCTGCGCCTGGCTTCCCTCAATCTCCCGAGCCAAGACGATCATTCCTGCACACGTGCCATAGATCGCCAGTCTCCCTGCATTGAAGCGGTCGACGATAGCTCGATCCACTCCGTACTTGACCATGAGCTTCCCCATGGTCGTGCTTTCGCCTCCCGGGATGATCAGCCCATCCACCAATTTGACTTCCTCGGGGAGACGAACGAGGCAGACCTCCACGCCAAGGAACCGCACCATCCTGGCGTGTTCTCGAAAGTCGCCCTGAAGAGCGAGGACGCCGATGACCACGTTTAGTTGCCCCTCACCTGCATCTTATCCAGCTCGACGAGCGTGCGTGCGTCTATGCCTGACATCCCTTCCTTCAGGCCCTTGCTTACCTCGAAGAGCACCTTGGGATCTTCCCAGAAGGTCGTTGCGGCCACGATGGCTTTTGCTCTCGGAAGTGGATCGGAACTCTTGAAAATGCCAGAACCCACAAAGACACCATCGGCCCCAAGCATCATCATAAGCGCCGCGTCAGCCGGGGTGGCAATGCCCCCCGCTGCAAAGTTGACCACAGGAAGGCGTCCCAACGTACGCACTTCGCGCAGTAGCTCAACATTGACCCCAAGGTCCTTCGCCTCGACCACGAGTTCATCCTCAAGCATCGATTGCACCTTGCGAACCTCGTTCATGACCGCTCGCATGTGGGTGACCGCCTCAGAGACGTCTCCGGTGCCCGGCTCGCCCTTCGTCCTGATCATCGCAGCTCCCTCGCTGACACGCCGCAGCACCTCGCCGAGATTGCGCGCTCCACATACGAAGGGAATCTTGAACTGCCACTTGTCGATATGATAGGTGACGTCGGCGGGAGTCAGCACTTCGCTCTCATCAATAAAGTCGACGCCCATATATTCCAGTATTCGTGCTTCGGCAATGTGCCCGATTCGTACCTTGGCCATGACGGGAATCGAGACGGCGTCTATGATCTGCTCGACAAGTCCCGGGTCAGCCGCCCGTGCGACGCCACCTTCCCTGCGAATATCAGCCGGAATCCGTTCAAGTGCCATCACTGCCACTGCACCGGCGTCTTCGGCAATCGTCGCCTGGTCGACCGTCGTGACGTCCATAATGACGCCACCCTTGAACATCTCTGCCAAACCACGCTTTATCTTGGTCGTTCCGATTTCAGCCATGTCGTTGTCACCTCTTCAACCCCTAAAGTCTACTGTCATTTGGTGATTTGGCAACGTATTCGGCTGCACACCTTCCGGCCAGAAATCCGGTCGAGAAAGCTGCCTGCAAATTGTAGCCACCGGTGACGGCCTGCAGGTCCAGGAGCTCGCCGGCAATGAACAATCCGGGGACGAGTCTCGATCCCATGGATCGCGGGTCGACCTCCCGTAGAGCAACACCCCCCTGCGTGATGATCGCGGAGGCGAGAGGGTCGGCACCTGTGCATCTCAGCTCCACGCCCTTGATTGATCTGGCCACCACAGCAAGTGTTTTCTTCGGCAATGGCGTCCTGCCCTTTGCTTCGATGCCCCACACGCGCATCAGCTCAAGAGCCATCCGCCTCGGAAGGAACCTCGAGACATACACCAGGATCTCATCAGCATTTCCGCAAGCCTCGATGTCGTGAAGCTCCTGATCCAACGTCTTCTCGGGCCGCAGGTCCATGCACAGAAGGACAGCCTTGCTCTCGGCAAGGGCCGGTGTGACGGCCAGACTCAGCGACAGGACGGCTGGCCCTCCGATCCCTCGGTCCGTTATCATGACTTCTCCCTGCCTTCGAGCCAGCAGCTGAGGACCAACCCATGCCTCGACAGCGACGCCTTCGAGCGAGGCCCCCGCAAGTTCTCTCAACCACTTCTCGGGACAGTGCAGGGAAACCAGGCCAGGAAGCAGGCGACCGGGGTGATGGCCCACGCGCTCAAGAAGCTCATAGCCGTCTCCTGTCGACCCTGTACCAGGGTAGGATTTTCCACCCGTGGCCACGACCACCGCCCGGCAGCGGACGGACCCACCAGACTCCAGACCGATCTTCCAGTCGCCGGACCCAGAATCCATGCTTCGGACGCGAGCCGAGTAGCGAACATCGACGCCATTTCGCACGAGAAGCAGCCCGAGAGCCTGGACGACGTCCTGCGCCTTATCCGTCACAGGGAACACTCGGCCACCCCGCTCGGTCTTGAGTTGCAGGCCGGCTTCGGCGAAGAGGGCGACAAGGTCATCCGAGAAAAAGGAATCGAACGCCGGGTAGAGGAATCGGCCGGAAGGGCCGAAGGCCTGGACAAACTCGCCGACTGAACGCGCATTTGTCACGTTTGCCCTGCCCTTGCCCGTGATCGCCAGCTTCCTGCCGAGCACCCGATTCCGTTCGAGGATGAGGACTGAGCCATCATGGCCAGAGGCTTTGAGGTGCCTTGCAGCAGACAATGCCGCCAGCATGCCGGCAGCACCACCACCTATGACACAGACCTCAGCTCTTGTTTCCATCGCCGGCTAGATTATAACAGATTTGTGTGCGTCACTACTGCCACGTTGCTCAGCAATCCTCACTGTTCTTCTTGCCAACCGGGGGAAATGGAATACAATCAACGTTGTGCGCCCGTAGCTCAACTGGATAGAGTGACGGTCTACGGAACCGTAGGTTACAGGTTCGATTCCTGTCGGGCGCACCAGTCCTGACATGGCTCTCACAGATGTTGATTGCATGCTCCTTGCTCTTGATGAGGCCAGGCGTGCCCTTGATGAAGGAGAGATCCCCGTGGGATGCGTTGTTGCGAGGGCTGGTGAACTGCTTGCTTCTGCACATAACATGCGAGAGAGCGCCAAAGACCCGACGGCACATGCCGAGATGCTTGCGTTGCGCTCCAGTGCCGAGCGTCTCCAAGATTGGCGGCTGGACGGATGCGTCCTGTATGTTACTCTTGAGCCGTGTCCGATGTGTGCTGCCGCAATAGCTCTTGCGAGGGTACAGCGGGTGGTCTTCGCAGCGTACGATTTCGACAATGGAGCAGTGGGCAGCAATGGCAATATGCTTACGCGGCCTATCTTTGGATATGCTCCGGAGGTGGTTTCTGGTTTGTTGCGCGCTGATGCCGAGGTTGTCCTGCAACAGTTCTTTGCACGTATCAGGTCCAAACGGAGAGGTGGCTGAGCGGTTGAAAGCGCCTGCCTCGAAAGCAGGTGACGGGGTTCCCTCGTTCGTGGGTTCAAATCCCACCCTCTCCGCCAGCATTGCGCAGATGCTGGAGCTATCATCGGCCCATACAGTTCTTGATGCCGGAGTGCAGCCGTGAACCCGGGATTTGCCCCCAGATACGGCATCGGCTTTGCTTCGCTTCTCGATGAAGTCTCCAGTGTACCCCTCAGCGTCACGGGAATTGTTCCTCCCGACCTCATCGGCACGATGTACAGAATCGGCCCCGGCAGGTTCCAGATCGGGGGTCACTCTGTTGGACACTGGCTGGATGGCTTCGCCCTCCTCGCATCAGTGAGCTTTGGACCACATGGGGTCACCTGCAGCAACCGCTTCCTTGCGAGTTCCTGGTATCGCCGAGCCCTGACGGAAGACGCCGTGCCGGCTGGCGGTTTCGATTCCCAATCCATCCACCGGGGCAGGCATCTCACGAGCGACAATGCCAACATGAACATCACGAGTTGGAGAAACGAGCTGGAGGCTCTCGGCGACACACCACAGAGGATCTTGATCGATCCCGCGACGCTGGCGACAATCCGCACAAGGCGATGGACTCATCTGAACAGATGCTGCGCGTCCTCGCCACACCCCATCTTTGACCGGCTCACCGGAGAGCGTTTCGACCTGTCGCTCTGCAACGGGGATCCTGCGGGATATGTCATTGCCGTCACCAGTCCTGAAGGAACGACGCGACGTTTGTGTGCTCTCCCGTCTTCGCGCCTTGGATACATGCACTCCTTCAGCGTAACGCAACGATGGGTCGTTCTCGTCGAAGGTCCGTTCACGGCATATCCTCGCTCCCTGAGCTCATCCAGACGTCTATACCTGCGCAACTATGTCTGGGATGCAGGGCGGGGGAGTAGAATCCTGGTCGTCGATCGGAGGACAGGTGCGCTGAAAGCGACGCTCTCCACGCGCCCACTGTTCGCACTCCACCACATCAATGCCTGGGACGATGGAGATCAGATCCTCGTCGATCTCGCCGCCTACGCGGATCCGAGTATTCTCGACTCTCTGGCTTTCGACCATGGAGAGGTTCCTGCAGGCGACTTTCCCGCTCCGCTGGCGACCCGGCTGGTCATTGACCTGGAGCACAAGCGAGTCCTTTGCTCGCCGCTGAAGTGCCCGCCGGGAGAGTTCTGCATCATAGACGCCAGGTTTTCGATGCGCCCGCATACCATCCTCTTCGCAGCAGGACCGACGAGAACGGGCGAGCCAATCGACCGGCTGTGGCGTTCCGACTTGACGACCGGTCCATTTGTCGCGTGGTCATCCGACAACTGTCTCCCCGGCGCTCCGATTCTTGTTCCCGCTGCTGCGGACGGTCCAGAAGGAGAAGGCTGGCTGCTCTCAATCGTGCTCGATGTCCTGGCGAAACGCTCATTTGTTTTGATTCTGGACGCTGCGACAATGACCGAACAAGCCCGCGCATGGCTTCCCTGGGCGCTACCGTTCGGACTGCATGCACTGTTCGTGCCAGAGGAGGCAACGACATGACTTCATCGAAACAGGTACGCGCTTCGTCCTGCGGGGTCCCCGCCGGGGGTCGCTACGAACGTCAGCTATGGATGAAACAGGTTGGCCCTCGGGGACAGAAGAAGCTGTCAAGAGCGTCTGTTCTGGTCGTGGGAGCCGGAGGACTCGGCTCCCCGATCCTTCTGTGCCTGGCTGCGGCCGGCGTGGGTACGCTGGGAGTGGTCGATGGAGACACCGTGAGCCTGTCCAACCTGAACCGGCAAATGCTCTATGTCACCGGAGACATCGGTCAACCTAAGGCTCTTGTCACAAAGGAACGGTTGGCGGCTCTAAACCCGGAAGTACGTGTCGAGGCCTATCCAAGCCGGCTGGACCCAGACAACGCCTATGCTCTCTTTAGCGCCTACGACATGATCGTCGACGCCACAGACAACTACAGTACGCGATATCTCGTTTCCGACGCTGCTGTCCTTTTTGACAAGCCGCTGTTCGTCGGTGCGGTCAGCAACCTCCACGGAATGGCATTCACGGTCATCCCGCGAAAAACGGCCTGCTTCCGCTGCCTCTACCCCAAGTCTCCTACTACTGCCATGGCACGTGAGGAGAGAGCCCGCGGCATTCTCGGCAGCACTCCCGGCATCATCGGATCCATCGTCGCGCAGAACGTGCTCAAGTATATTGTCGGGTGCGGAGACTGGCTGGCCGGAAAAATGCTGCTCGTGGACGGAGAGGACAATCGCTTCGACCTCGTGCCGCTTGAACGCGACCATGCGTGCCGAGTGTGTGGTGACCTGCCAACCATTACCGAGTTGTTCTCGATGAAAACAGATTCCCGGCAGAGTTCCTGCTGAAGACAGGGAACCCCGCCGGGAATGTAAACGTGCTGCACCTGCCGCAGCGCTCTTACCGTTCCAGTCGGCAGGCTACTTTCCATCCTTCAAGCTCCAGGGCCAGGGCACCGTCCTCGACCGCGCCGGTGACTACCGTCACTTCGTTTGCAAGGACTTCCTGGGCTACGTCCTGCACCGCAGCGGTGAGCGCCGCCGTCACTGCTGCATCGGTACACGTCAGAGCAAGGCGTACGCGATCCGTCACCTGGTAGCCTTTGTCCTTGCGCTGCCCCTGAACAAAGTGTTCAACCTCTCGCACATACCACTCAGCTCGCAACTCCGGTGTGACCGCAGCATCGACCGCCACGACAACGTTTGCCGCCGACGCTGCGAACAGTCCGCCTTTCCCGGAAACCGTGCTGATGACGTCATCCTTCGTCAGCAGGAATGCCGTTCCGTCCAGTTCCACTGAAGCCTGACCAGTGCTCTCAAGCTCAGCATAGACTCTCTCTGGATCTGCGGCCAGTGCCTTCTGGATGGCTGGGATCGATGTTCCAGCCCTCCTGCCGAGGACAGGCAGGTTGGGTCGGAGCGCGAACTCGGCTATGTCCGCGGCGTGAGTCGCTTCAGCGATGGACTTGACGTTCAGCTCATCGCGGATGATTTCGGCATGGGAAACCAGCGCTCTGTGAGCCTGCGCGTCGTGGACGTAAACTGTCACCGCACTGAGCGGCTGCCTGGTCTTGACGCCTGCCTGCTTTCTGGCTGACCTTCCCAGCGACACGACATCCATGATCACCTGCATCGCGCTCGTAAGCTGCGGGTCGAACATGGACTCGTCAACCTCGGGCAGGTCGAGGAAGTGTACAGAAAGCGGGGCCTCGACATCGCCCGACCGGACGAGGTTCTGGTAGATCTCCTCCGACATGAAGGGCGTGAAGGGCGTCAGCAATCTGGCAAGGTTGACCAGGACCCTGTAGAGCGTCTGGTACGCCGACAGCTTGTCAGTATCGTTTTCGCTTCTCCAGAAACGCCGCCTGCTCAGGCGCACATACCAGTTGCTCAGCTCCTCGACGAAAGCCTGGATGCGCTTCGTCGCCGGGTTGATATCATAGGCCTCCATATCTGCACGCACTTCCCGGACGAGCACCTGGAACCGACTCAGAAGCCACCGGTCCAGTTCTGGCCGCTGGCCAAATGGCAGCTGAGCAGCGTGCGGATCAAAATGGTCGATATTGGCGTACAGCACGAAGAAACTATAGACGTTGCGAAGTGGTATGATGAAGTTTTTGAGGGCGTCGGCCACAACGCTCGGCCCAAACCGTCTCGGGTACCAGGGTGGAGTGCTGGTATACAGAGACCATCGGAAAGCATCAGCTCCCTGCTTGTCGAGAATACTCCAGGGGTCAATGACATTGCCGAGATGCTTGCTCATCTTGTGGCCCTTCTCGTCCAGCACCAGTTCGAGTACCATGCAACGCCTGAACGCGGGCCTGTCGTTGAGAGCCGTGGAGATAGCGTGAAGGGTGTAGAACCACCCACGTGTCTGATCGATTCCTTCTGAGATGAAATCCGCCGGATACATCTTCGCGAACTCGCCTTGGTTCTCGAATGGATAGTGCCACTGTGCATATGGCATTGAGCCGGAGTCGAACCAGACGTCGATGACTTCCGGGACACGGTGCATGACACCACCGCACACCGGACACCGCAGTTCGATCTTGTCCACGTAGGGGCGATGCAGTTCGACCTCGGGATCCGGGTTGACAGCCATCTCGTTGAGTTCAGCGATCGAACCTACCGCGTGCTGGTGTCCACAGGAATCGCAGACCCAGATGGGCAATGGAGTCCCCCAGTAGCGTTCGCGGGACAGCGCCCAGTCCTTGATGTTCTCCAGCCAGTTGCCAAATCGCCCGTCCTTGATGTGGTCCGGGTACCAGGTGATCTCCTGATTGTTCGCAACCATGTGGTCCTTGAACTCCGTCGTGCGGACGAACCACGAGTCCTTGGCGTAGTAGAGAAGAGGCGTATCACATCGCCAGCAGAACGGATAGTCATGTTCGATCCTCTCCGTCTTGAGCAGTCTCCCGTCGGCCTTGAGCTGGCGGCGAATATCGGGATCGCTTCCCTTGGCGTCCTTGCCGGCCCACGGCGTCACTTCAGCTGTAAATCTGCCTGCAAGGTCTACAAGCTGGACAAACGGAAGTCCCTCTTTCAGTCCGACGTTGAGGTCGTCTTCGCCAAACGCAGGAGCAAGATGGACGATGCCTGTGCCGTCCGCCGTCGTCACGAAGTCTGCGATGACGATGCGCCACCCACGCGCCTCTTCATCGGGCGCAACACTGGCATAGTCGTAGAGGCGCTCATATCGGATCCCTGAAAGCTCGCTCCCGAGATAGGTGCGCACGAGTGTCACATGTTCGGCATCATGACCAAACACTGCAGCCAACCGTGCAGAAGCCAGAAGATACCGTTCACCATCCAGTTCGACAACCGAGTACTCCACACCCGGGTTGACCGCGAGCGCGACGTTGCTCGGCAAAGTCCAAGGCGTCGTCGTCCAGACCAGCGCTTTGACACCCTCCAGTCCATCTGATGCCAGGGAGAACTTGACGAAGACCGTCTCATCGGTGACGTTCCTATAACCCTGCGCTACTTCGTGCATGGAGAGAGCGGTCCCGCAGCGCGGACAGTACGGCACAACCTTGTGCCCCTGGTACAGCAACCCCTTGTCGTAGAAGGTCTTGAGGATATGCCAGACCGATTCGATGTAATCGTTGGTATAGGTCGCATACGCATGTTCGGTATCCAGCCAGAAACCGATGCGGCTGGTCATCTTCTCCCATTCCGCCTTATACGTAAAAACACTGCTCTTGCACTCGCGAACGAATGCTTCGACGCCGTATTCCTCGATCTGCTGCTTGCCGCTGATGTGAAGTCGTTTCTCGACCTCGATCTCCACGGGCAGACCCTGGCAGTCCCAACCGCCCTTGCGGGGGACATAGTAGCCTGTACCTGCCTTATACCTTAGAACCGTGTCCTTGAAAACGCGGGCCAGGCCGTGGTGCACGCCGGGGATGCCGTTCGCGGTCGGTGGCCCTTCGAAAAACACGAAGCGCTCCTTGTCTTTGCTCAGGTCGAGCGACTTCTCGAAGACATGACTGGTTTCCCAGAATTGGATAATAGCCACCTCCTGCTCGACAACCTTGTCGGCAGGCAGTACGGGTTCAAACATGAGACGTCTCCTCGTGTGAAGGTTTCACTGCGGAAATCCGCATATATACTACGTCGCCGGGTAGCGTTGTCAACCAGGTGACAATCACTGACCCCCCTCTAGAACAGGCTATCGAGGCACTCCTTCACGGGTGCGAAATTCACCTTTGCGACCGACCGTAGCACGTCCTTGCCCTTGTCTGACGCCAGGCGCCGCATGAACGCCTGCGTTTCCATCGAAGCTCCCTTTGGCAGCCGGACGATTCCATTGTCTCTTGCAGTACGCTCGAGACCGTCAAGAAATGCGCTCCTGGCAAGAACCGAAGCGGCAGCCACTTCAGGATATCGTTCTGCGTGCGTTTCTACGACGAAGCGGAAGCTCTGCGGAGACTTCCAAAGAGCCATCGCTCTCCCTCCGTACTTGTCCAGGATGACCGTGTGAGCCTTCGATGCAGTCGCCAATTCGAGCAGCAACTCGGCATAGACCTCGTTGAGCAGGATGTTCACGTTGTGCACGCGCGCATACCGTGAGTTGTAGTCATGGGGCATGAGGATGTGAATGCTCGACACGCCGATACCGTTCAGTCTTGTCGCGACGGTACGCACTTCCGTATCTGTCATGAGCTTGCAGTCTCGTGCCCCGGCTCGCACGACCTCCCGTCGTTCTGACTTGCCGCGAGTGGCAAACGCGGCAACGACAAGTGGACCGAACAGGTCTCCCTTGCCCGATTCGTCTCCCCCGACGATCGGGAACTCGAGACTCTTGTTCGCCGGTTCCGCGTGAACCAGAATCCTTTCCGCGAGCCGAACCTGCCTGTCGCAGTCCAGCCCCTGGAACAGGACCTTGCCGCTCCGATAGCCAGTGACGACCGAACCCTCGCTCCTGGCCAGGAAGGACGCCCCCACAGGCAGCTCCTGGTCCAGGGTGGCACCACCCGCAGTCAGAGCCAATCGGAGACGTTCCTGCTGCTCTTGCGTCATTGTTTTCACAGTGTTCATGGATGGATTGTCTCCTCTTTCGACAGATGTGCAACAACGGTCAAACACAAGGGGGCCGGCGACTGCCGGCCCCCCCTGACAAATCAGTCGATAGTGTGTTACGGCTTGACGACGGTGATTCGACCCTCGACGGTCGGGTTGATCTCTGGATGTGCCTTGACGTAGGCAACAAGACCATCACGCATCCATTCTCCGGACATGTAGACGACCTTGGCCCCCTTCAGCATGGCATACCCATCACCGCCGGCAGCGGTGAAATCTGCAGTGCAGAGCTTGTACGTGGCGTTCATGTCCATGGGCTTGCCATCCTTGGTCATGCTGACGACACGCGAACCCTTGGGCTTGGCCGGGTCAAACGTGAAGCTGAATCCAGACACCTGAAGGAACCCTCCCAGCTGCGCAGGATACGCGCTGACAGAGTTCTCGAGAGCTTCCTTGAGGGTGGAACCCTTGATCTCCAGGACGACCAGCAGGTTGTCGAACGGGAGCACGGCAACGATATTGCCAACTGTGATGTCACCGGCAGGAACGCTGACGCGAATGCTGCCGCCGTTCTCGAACGCGATATCCGCACCCGTGGAGATGCGCATCCAGTCGGCGATGTAATTGCCGAGGTTGGTTTCTTTCGTACGAACGTTCGCGCGTTCGCCGTCAAGCGCAACGAGAGCTTTGCCGACGACGACGCTCAGCTTGTCCTTCAGCTGGTTGTTATACCCGTCGACGATGGCCTTGACAGCAGGGTTTTCGGCGACAGTCGTCACAGTTGGTACAAGTTCATAGGTGACCCTCTGCCCGGTGATCTTTCCTTGGTAGGTTGTGAAATCGATGACCTCTTTGCCGACATACGCACCGGCTGTGCCGGTCTGGGTGATCATGGTCTTGCCAACCATCGCCGTCTTCGTCAGGACGGTGTGGGAGTGACCACCGATGATCAGGTTGATGCCAGGTGCACCTGCAGCGATAGCAGGGTCCAGCGGAGCGCCGCCGCTGTCATATCCGCAGTGGCTCAGAGCAACGATGTACTGGGCCCCCTGCCCCTTCAGGTCGATGACTTGGTTCTTGGCAGTAGCTATAGGATCAGCGATTCCGACTCCTGTCAGGCTTGACGGCGCTACGATGATAGGAAGGTCCGTCGTCACGACACCGAACAGTCCGATGTTGATCCCGGCCACATTCTTGATGACATTCGATTTCCAGCCGAGATTGACGCCCGTCACGTTCGCATTCACGTAGTCAAACTTGGCGTCTGCGATCCGGTCCTTCAGGACCTGCTGACCATAGTCCCACTCGTGGTTGCCGAGTGTTGCCACGTCGTAGCCCATCGCGTTGTAAGCATCTGTCACGCTCTTACCCTGGAACAGGTTGGCGACTGTGGCACCCTGAATCGCGTCGCCGGCGTCGACCAGCAGAACATGGTCTGTGCCAAACGTGCTGCGGACGCCATTGATGATGGTGGCCTCGCGGGCTGCCCCCGCAACGCTGTTCTTGTTGGCATCCGTCACGGCCAGCAGGTTGCCATGGAAGTCGTTGGTATGCAGGATGACCACGGTCGGGAAACGCATCTTGACGACCATATCGGCCAGTTCGCCCCTCGTGAGCTGGTGCTTCGGGGCAGCGGCCTGCTCAGCCGTGATGAAGCCCTTCGATGCGGCAAACGCCACGTATGGCAGCGCCCAGTCCGAGATGATGAGGTTCATGTTGGGTTTCCTGCCGGACTTGCCACTGGTGCCACCGGTAGGGATCTCCTCGAAGTTGGCGAGGTCAAAGATCGCGATCTGGTCGTATTCCTCGCCCAGCGTGACTGCATAGCTCCGCCAAGGGATCGTCGTGCTCACGTCGATATACGTCTTGCCCTTGTAGTACCATGTGCCAAGAGCATACCCTGTCCGGTCCAGCAGCCACTTGGCGTTCTTCATCGTATATGCCTTGAGGTCGCTACCAGTCGGATAGCCATTGACAACCATTCCAGGGGCCACGGGGGCAGAGATAGCGTACATCTCCACTCCACCAAGAGACTGGCCGGAACGCATGTTGATGGTCGCTCCGCCGTTCTTCTTCGTGTCCGCTGCCAACGCTTCCCAATTCCACGTGCCGTCCGCATTGCGGAACAGGTTTGGGACCTTGTCCAGAGGTTGCGCGCAGAGATCGTACCTTGAAGCCTCGTATCCATATCCGCTTGCTCTCATCAGGGCAGTGACTGCCTGTTCAGTTGTGACTGGGGCACTGGGCGCGAACGTTCTGGCCGACGTACCGTTCATCAACTTGAGAGCTTCGACGGTCCCGATCGCTCGGGCATACCACCCGTCGCTGGCGACGTCGACGAATGAACTTCCGTGATTGCGGCTGCCGACCGCGACGTAGGACCCGGTGATGATTGCCGCGAGATCACCGCGCGTGGCCGTGGAATCAGGAGCAAATGCCCCTGCGGGGAACTCGCTCAGTGCGCTCTGCCTGTTGAGCGTATCGATCGCTGCGCGATACTGCGAGTTGAGATAGTCCGGAACGAGGTACCAGTTGTTGTCGACTGTCGCATCGATCGTCCCTGTCTCCTTGACGTACTGGATCATCAGGTTGCGGACCTCGTCGCTGGACTGGTAGACAATCGGTGCGCCCTTGAACCCAAGGAATCCGCCACCGCCCGCGCGGTAGTTGTTGAGAGCCAGTGTGTAGGAAGCGGTCATATCCATGGGCTTGCCGTGGTACATCAGGCCGCTGATGCGCTGACCAACCGGTTTTGTAACGTCGATCACGTAGTCGGCTCCCTGCAGCATGTCGTAGTTGTAGCCCCTCACACTGGAGTTGACCAGACTGGTAGCTGTCTTGCTATAGGTGTACGTGTTGAAGTAGGTCGCAGACCACTCAAGCTCATCCTTGATCTGCTGTCCGGTCACCTCAATGGCAAACAACGTATTCTCGTAGATGTAGAGAGAATACATGTCACGGACCGTCAGCGGCCCCTTCTTGAAACTCGGGGCAGGATCCGGCAGCATTGCTGCGAGCGAGAGATCGGTGTTGGCGTACTTCATCTGGACCTTCTGAATCAGGTCCATGATGGCACTATCCTCAGTCCGAGACGTGATGCCAGGGAAATCCCCCGTCGCTTCGCCAAGCGGCTGTTTCATGTAGTTGACGGCCGTTTCGTGCTGTGTCTTGGTTGCATCGAGAATGGCCTGATCAGCCACGGTGTCGGCAGTTACAGGGAGATTGGCTCCGGTTTTCGTGACAACCTTCCAACCGGTGGCAGTCTGTTCCATAGTGATGTCTGCCTTGCAGATCTCGACGCCTGCGTTCTTCGGCTGCATGACAAGAACGCCATTGAGCGTCTTGCCCGGGATAGACAGGTGGGTATGCCCGGTCAATATGACGTCGATACCAGGAACGGTCATCGCAATGGCATACGCCTGGTTCTCGATTGAGGTGCCAAGATCCTTGCCGGTGTCGATATCCTTCTCGAACCCCTCGTGTGCCAGGACCACCACAAGGTCTACCTTCTCGGTGTCCTTGAGGACCTTGACCCACTTCTGGGCCTCTTCGACCGTATCCTTGAAGACAAGACCCTTGATGTTGGCGGGAACTTCCCAGTTCGGGATGTTCTTGGTCGTCAGGCCAAGGATGCCAACCTTGACGCCGGCAACCGTCTTGACGATGTACGGCGTGAAGTAGTTGGTGCCATCTTCCTTGTAGATGTTGGCCGAAAGCCAGGGAAACTTGGCCTCGGACCGGGCTTTGTCGACGATAGCGAGCCCATAGTTGAATTCATGGTTGGCAAGTGTCATGGCATCGTATCCCATGATGTTCATGGCTGCGACCATCGGGTTCTTCGCCGTCGTATCCACCTTGTTGAAGTAGTACGTCAGCGGTGTACCCTGCTGGTTGTCGCCGTCGTCCAGGAGAAGGGTATTGGGGTTGTCAGCTCTGACGCCTTTGACCAGCGTCGACAGCTTTGCGAGTCCGCCGTTCGCGGGCGCGTCCTTGAAGTAATCATACGGGTAGATGACCCCATGAACGTCACTTGTCTCGAGCAAGGTTATCTTCACCGTCGTGGCAGCCGTGGCTGCCTTGAACGGGAAGCTCGCGAACACCAGGCCCAGTATGAGAACCACGCTGAGCAGAACTGACAGGCGCTTCTTCATTCCATTCCTCCCGACTTGCAGAATAGACATCTTGACCACGAATATTGTAGTCCCGAGACAGGAGAATACAATTTGTAGGCCGCGGTTGAGAAAGATCAGTCGCGACGGAAAGGAGCGCCAGTGGAACTCTCAGTCGTGCATATGTCGACCGTTCAGCAGGCCCATGATCTCCTGAATGGCTTGGGGTGCTACTCTGTAGGGGCCGATCTCATGGCGGCCAAGGCGGTATTCCTTGTGATGCGGGTGAATGGCCTCCTCCCGCAGGCTGCCAACATCCTGAAACAGGAGATGCTGGCCAAAGGGGGCGAGGTCGCCGTTCCATCCGGGGCTCTGCGCATGGAAGCAGGACGCGTGGACTGCATCGTGATGGGAACACTCGCCCAGTACGCTCGCCTTGTCGACATCCTGATACAGCAGCCTTTCGAGCTGTCAGACCTTGCGGAGAGACTGCGGCTGTTTGCAGGATTGGCAGCTGCCCGCCCTGCCAGGAACTGGTTTAGCGCGGGCGCCGGCATAGCCGTCGGGGGCCTGGTCGACTGCGACTTGCGGCCTTCGGGGGTTCACGATCACGCAGCCAACGCCGTTGCTCTCGCATGGAACCTCCTCGAGCAGCGATCGGACTTCCTTGTGGTCACGGGTTCCGATAACTCCATGGTACAGGACGTGGCCCAGCGACTTGTCGGCACTGCTGCGTGCCCCGTCACAGCGTGGGTCCCGCACAGCCGGCCCATCACGCTGGCGCCGTCAATGCCCGTCATTGCTCAACAAGGCTACGGGCTTCCCAAAACCGATGGAGCGGTCCTGGCTCTGTGCACCGACGCAGGGGCAACAGACTTCATTGACGAACTCGTGTTGGCTGGTGTTGGCACCGAAAGGCTCTTTGTAACGACCATGCTTCACCGCGGTCCCTCCGATACAGTTTCCGGGCCCCTGGTTCCGGTCGGTCTTCCTCGGCTGGATGCCGTCCTTGTGCGGCAAAAAGACATCGCCATGCTCTCCATGAGTATGAGAGCAAGTGTGCTGACCCGTCTCGTGGACCGTGGAGCAAGCGTCTTCATCACGGACGCACCCCGCCATGTCGGTGAACTGCTGGATGCCATCCGTGAGGATCCATGGAACTGCTCACCTATGCGAACATAGCGTCTACGCAGGACACTGCACGCGAGATCGCACTTGACGGCCACTTGCTGCCATTTGCTGTTACAGCCGAGACACAGTCAGGAGGAAGAGGGCGACGTGGCAAGAGCTGGGATTCGCGACCAGGAGGCCTGTGGCTGACGCTGGCTCTGACAGTACCGTCGGCTGAGGCAGTTCGTCAGTCCGCAATGGCCGCTGCACACGGCGTGGCAAGCGCCTTGTTGACCGAGACTGGCGTTCGCACACTCGTGAAATGGCCCAATGACCTGCTTGTCGAACGTCGCAAGGTCTGCGGCATCCTTGCTGAGACGCTCGTTCAGTCTGGAACGACAATCCTGCTGGTGGGCATCGGCGTCAACGTCAACAATATCGTGCCGCCGGATCAGTTGCCGCGGGCGGCTTCGCTGATAGGAGAACTGGGACATAGCATCGATGTGCAGCATCTCCGTGCAAGCGTCCTGAACATGGTGGAACTGGACATCGACACGCTCATTCTGCGTGGCTTTGATGCCTTCCGCCCCTGGATGGACGCCAATCTAGCCCTGCGAGACGAACTCGTCACAGTCGAATTCAACGATCAGCGGGAGTCCGGCCGCGTGGCTGGACTGTCAAGAACCGGCGCCCTCCTTCTCAAGAACCCTGACGGGTCACTCACGGAGGTGGACGCCGGAAGCGTCTACGACTGGTAGGCAGCTCTCACCGACTCAGTGCTTTTCACTGTTGAGCCGAGCCGCCTTGAGGACATTGTCGAACAGCATAAGGGTCGTCAATACGCCGACTCCACCGGGCACCGGTGTGATCAGCGATGTCTTTGGGCGAACACCCTCGAAATCGACATCCCCTACGATTTTCCCATTGACGTCGTTGATGCCCACGTCGATGACGACAGCACCTTCCTTGACGTACTCAGCCGTAATCGCCCTGGGTCTGCCCATCGAGACGATCAGGATGTCTGCCTCACGCGTGTACTTGACAAGGTCGACGGTCTTGGAATGGCACACCGTGACCGTGGCGTCACGCTGAAGCAGCAGAGAGGCAACTGGCTTGCCCACGATGTTGCTGCGGCCCACAACAACCGCGTTCTTGCCCTGGATGCGAACACCATAGTTCTCCAGGAGAGAGATAATCGATCTTGCGGTGGCTGGAACAAAGTGAGGCTTGCCGATCATCAGCTGACCCATGTTGAAGGGGTGAAAAGCATCGACATCCTTGTCGGGACTGATAGCGTGCAAGACCGAATCCACATCATATTCCTTGGGCAAGGGAAGCCCGACGAGGATGCCGTCGACGTCCTTCGAGTCGTTCAGGTTGTGGATGAGCTCGAGCACCTCGGCAGCTCCGACTGAATCGTCGATCTTCCGGAGCTCAACATAGAACCCGAGTTCCACACCCTTGTGCGACATGTTCTTGAAGTAGACCATTGTCGACGGGCTGTTGCCAACCACAATCACGCTCAGCGAGGGGTTGTGTCCTTCCGACTTCAGGCGTTCAACCTCCTTGGTGATCTCAGCTTCGATCTTGCGCGTGAACAACGATGCTTCCATAATGGATCCCATATTTCTCTCCTTTTCGACGTAATCCGCCGGCTACTCAGCCGGTCCGGGAATGTAGTGTTTGCAAGCGATGTCCGGGCAGTACCTCGGCGCCGGGACAGGCCTCGTCATCCCCACTTGTTCTTGTTCACGTGCACCCTGACCTCTGCGACGGAGAACTGCCGGACAAGCCTGGCCGCTTCCTTGGCTTTCGTGAAGGTGCGAAGGCAGCCTGGATCAAGGTTGTCCTCGATGCCGGCGTCGGCAATAGCTTCAATCTTCGCCAGCTCAGCGAGCAGGTCACTGTGCAGCTGGTTCGTCTTCCGAGCACGTTCGATGACCCCGACCTGTTCCTCGGAGACGAGTTCGAACTTCTCCGCAGGAGTCCCACACTTGGGACACGCCTCAGGGGGATTCTCCCCCTCGTACAAAAGCCCACAAACAGTGCAACGCCACATCTTCATAAGAACCACCTCCGTCACCAGTGTACTTGGAACGCCAATGCAATCAACAACT